>JBBQTJ010000259.1:0-5074 GCA_038213315.1 Planctomycetota bacterium | reverse complement strand
GAGGCGCTGCGCTGATTTTCGGGCGGCAAGCGATCAGGCTCAGTTGCCAAGGTTGCGGAGCAGCAGGCTGAGATCGCTGGCGTCGATGCGTCCATCCCCATTGGAGTCGGCATTGACATTCCAGCCTGCGTCGCTGCTTCTACGGCCGAATTGCCCTGAAACCAAGTTGAGATCGGTGGCATTCACGGTGCCGTCCCCGTTCACGTCACCCAGCTTCCTGGTAACGGAGATGGTGAAGCTTTGGGTGGCATTGGGACTCACGCCGTTGCTGGCGGTCACAGTGACTGGAATATTTCCAGAGGTGACCGCTGTCCAGGTGATCAGACCATTGCTGATGCCCATGTTCGCCGGCTTGGTGGTCAGACTGAGCGTCGGGGCTGGAGTACCGCTGGTTGTCACCTGATAGCTGTACACCAGCCCCAGGGAAGCCGTGGTCGGGGCGGTCGAGGTGATGCTCGGGGCGGACTGGGCCGCGCTGATCGTGATGGCGAAACTCTGCGTTGCGTTGCTGCCGACGCCATTGCTGGCCGTCACGGTGACATTCGCACTGCCAGCGGAACTCGGCGTCCAACTGATCAACCCGTTGGTGATGGTCATGCCAGTCGGGCTGGTGCTCAGGCTGAGCGTTGGTGTCGGATTGCCGCTTGCTGACACCTGATAGCTGTAGGCTTGGCCCACAGTAGCGGTGGTCGCTGGCGATGAGGCGATGGACGGCGCGCTTTGACCGGATGGCGAGATGCTGGAGCGTATCGCATTGAACACTGTCTGCGCCAAGAGCTGGGCACCCGTATCATTGGGATGGAGTTGATCCGCGAACAGTGTCGCCCCCGACGGATCGTCCAACAAAGCATAATGGACATTGATCAGGGTATGGACAATGGGAACGTCGGTATCGGCAGCCAGGGACGCCAGCTGCGGCAGGACGTAGGTATCGAGCCTCGCATTGACCGGCGACAGGCCATTGCCGCCGCTGACATAAATCTTGGGCGGCCGGCAGAGCCAGATGGTCGGCGGGCTGGGCAGATTCGCGAACCTGGTGATGATCGTGAGCAAGCGGCTGCGGTAGAGCGCCGCCGAGCCGGCATCGCCGGTGGTCACCGTGTCATTGGTGCCGAGCATGATGACCACGTACTGCGGGTTGCTGGCGACGGCGGCGTTCAGGTACGCACTGTGGCCGCTCGTGGCGTCCAGGTAGGAGTTGACGGTCGCCCCGGAGATGCCGAAATTGCGGACGTCGGCGGATATCCCGTTCGCGCTGAGCAGGAGCGAGAGCCGGTTGGGATAGGCCCCGCCCGGATTGGTCGGACCGCCGACTCCGTTCACTACCGGGCTGGGGGTGGGGGCGGTCGGAGAATTGGCCGAGACCCCCGCGCCCGAGGTGATGCTATCCCCGCAACAAGCTATAATGGGGGCCGTGGCAGCCTGCAGGTGCGCCAGCGCGAAGCAGAGCACGAGGCAGCGCATGAGGTCGGTGGTCATGGGATGCGCCCAAGTGGAATAGTCGTCGGTCCGCCGCTGCTTCAGGCTCAGGCATGGCCGAGCTGCATGGCAGAAAATAGCTGTACTAACAGGCTTTAGTTATCAACCGTTGGCGGTGACCTTCGTGCCGGACTGTATCAACATCTGCTAACAACGCTGCCCGCCAAGACGACTACTGCGCCGTTCATCGCCCGCGGGTGCCGCCGCAGCCGCGCGGAGGATGGAGCGCATGCGCCACAGGGCGCGATGGCGAATCTGGTACAGGTTGGAGGTCGTGATGGCCAAGTGATCGGCCAGCTGTGCGCTGTCCTGCCCGCCCATCAGACCATCAAGCACTCGGCGCAGTCGAGCCAGCCTTGGTCGGCGGAGGCTTTCCGAAAGGCGGCGCTGGTCAGGGCCGTAGCCTGTCGCAGGCGGTGGATACCGGGTTCCCGCCCCAGACGCTGGGCTCGCTCGCTCGCTCGCCGGGCCGCCTCAGGCGCGCAGGGTGGCCAAACCGGCGGGGGGGATGTCCAGGTGCAGGACGCCGGCCGGCATGGCCAGGCGCTGCCTGCTGACCTGCGCACCGGTGCAGTCGCTCACCGTCACCTCGCGGACTCCGGCATCTTCGGAGAGCTGCACAACCACCCCGCGCTGCAAGGTGCCATTGATGATCAGGGCATCGGCCGGCAGCGCCTGCGCGATCGATATGCACGCGGCGCGGCCATAGACGGCGGCGGCCAGCTTGGCGGAACTGCG
This sequence comes from Planctomycetota bacterium, assembly GCA_038213315.1. GTDB lineage: Bacteria > Planctomycetota > UBA11346 > UBA11346 > UBA11346 > JBBQTJ01. The sequence goes on along the minus strand of JBBQTJ010000259.1, from coordinate 2,857 downwards.
GGCGATGACCACGGGATAAAGCAGTTCTGGCGCCTGGGGCATGAACTCCCCGTCGAGCAGCACGTCGCGGTAGGCCCGCCAGGTGCGCAGGTAGTGGCCCATCATGGCCAGATGGTCCGCAGGCAACTGGTCGAGCAGCATCGAGATCTGGGGAACGGCGAAGAAGGTGTGCGCGAAGAACAGGGCAGCGCTCTCCACCGGATCGCGCAGATTCCACATGAACGGATCGGCATGCACCGCCGTGGCCCGGGACAGCAGCCGCAGATCGACGGTGCGGATACGATTGCCGGCGATGTCGTTGGGGACATCGACCGAGCGGAACATGTTGCCGCAGGCCCGCATGTGCGGCCCAGTATAGGCTTGGCGGAATTCGATCATGAGGTCGGGGCGGATGGCCCGCAGCCGGGTCATGACCTCCAGCAGCAGGTGCTGGGCGGCGGCGGGCACCGAGTCGAAATCGCGGCCTTCGCCGAAAAGATCCTGGGTCTCGGCGTAGGCCTTGAATTCATCCACGAAGTCGAGCTTGAGACCGTCGACGCCCCATTCGCGCAGGGCCCGCTCGTACTTGGCGATGAGGAATTCCCGCACCTCGGGGAAGCGCGGGTCGAGCACATAGACCGGCTTGGCGGTGGCGGCGTTGAGCAGCTTGTCTCTAAAGCGAACGAAGAGCTGGCTGTTGGAACCCACAAAGGGGACGGAGAACCACAGGATGACCTTCATGCCCAAGGCATGGACCCGGTCCACATGCGCGCGCAGGTCGGGGAACTTGCTGAGTGCCACCTCCCAGTCGCCGCAGTAGGAATAGCCGCCACCAGTGTCCTCGGTCTGCCAGCCGTCATCGATGATGATCGCGTCCATGCCCAGACCCTTGGCAAGCTGGCACTGGCGCTCGATGTCCGCCGGCCGCAGCTTCTGGTGCATGCTGTACCAGGTGCAGTAGGTGGGCAGGCGGGCACAATCTGGCGACACTGCCGGGGTCATCCCGGGCAAGGTCTCCCACCAGGCCGCGACCTCGCGCAGGGCCTGCCAGAGCGGGATGCGGCGACGGTCGAGCCGCAGCACCGCCTCGTAGCTGACCACCAGCGGATGAGGCTCCTGGAACAGGCGCAGCACGCAGCCGGCATCGGCCCCGTGGTCTTCGACCCCGACCGCGCAGTCGACCGCGTTCAGGCAGTCGGAGAAAGCGAAGGTCAGGGTGTTGCGTCCCTCAAGGTCGAAGATCGCCGCCACCGGTGCGTTGGTGGTGCCCCTGCTCGCCACGGTGCTTGATTGCCAAGACATGGGGATGCTGCGGTTGGTATGGCAGGACGGATGCCAGACCTGGTGCGCACGCACCATGGGCAGCCGCCAGCGCAGGGCCATCTTGGGCGGCCGGCAGGGCGTCGGGGCGCTGAGCGTCAGGCGGACGAGATCGACGTCTTCGTCGAATGCCTGGATGGACAAGGCGCAGGTGAACGGACCCGCCTCACCCTCAACCGTGATGGAGCAGAACGAGGTGGTCAGGGAAGCCAGGGTCATTGACATGGAAGCACCATAGGTGGCGAAGCGACAGTGTGGAGAGGGATGCCGGGGACCAACTTGAGCGGAACTCCTGATTTATTTGCCGGCCTTCTGCACCACCGGGTCCTCGCTCCAGCCAACCGGCGGCTTGCCCTTCTCGTAGAGCGCAAACATCTCTTCGGGCTTGGTGCTGCCGCAGTTCTTGCCGAAGGTGACATTCTTGAACTTGCTTTTCATGCCCAGGTCGCCGAGGCGGATGCCGCCCTTGTGGGTGTCCTCGAAGAGGACCCCGTCCATCTCGACGTCGCCGAGCAGGACGAGATCGATGCGACGTGGTAGTTCACGGTACGGAACGCCCTTGATCTCGTCACACCACTGCGGCCCCATATCGCGATCAAGGTAGCGGAAGACCACGCGGGCGGTCTTGGGATCGGCGCTGGTCATGCGCATGGTCGCCCCTTGTTCGAGGGTGAAGCCCGTGCCCTCGCCGCTGATCTTGAAGCTGATCCCGCTGTAATCCTTCCAGCTGGTCTCGACAAAGGCATCCTTGGTCAGGGGGCGCTCTTTGGTACCGAACTCAAGGACGCCTTCGATACGCTTCTCGTCGGAGGTAATCTTGTTGGCGACCTTGCCCCAGTGGGCGCCAGACATGAGCTGGATGGTTCCGCTCTTCTGGATCCAGTCGCCGTTGCGGGTATCGGCGTGGACGGAACTGTCGGGGCCGATAATGCCGATGCCGCTGGAGATCCAGAACTTGTCGCCCGAGATATGGGAGCCGAGAAACTCCACCGAGAAGCCGGTGTCCTTCTTGACAAAGATATACTGGGCCAGGCGGTAGCCGCGGCTGTCCCAGGTGTAGGGGATGAAGGAGGCCAGATCAGTATCGTAAGAGTGGCCTTTGCACTGGTCATAGATGGGAGGACGGCCGTTCTTGCAAAAGGTATGGCTGCCGCCGACGAATTCGCCGGGCTTCACACTGCTCACGTAGCCGCGACCGCGTTCATGAATCCAGACATTGCCCGATACCTTCATGCCGGTGGGGTCGCCGAAGCTCATCCAGGCGTGGTTTTCCACCATCAGATGACGGAAGATGCCGCCCGGGCAGATGATTGAGTAGAGCTTGTCGATGGACACGCCGGGGAGGATGACGTCGGTATCCAGATCCCACTTCGCGGGATCCTCGAGCGGCGTGCCCAAGACCAGCCAGTTGGCCGGTTCCTGGCTCTGGAAATGGGCCGCATTCACCTTGTTCTGCCCCGAGACCAGTACCGGCTTCCCCGCCGTCTTGCCATCAAGGGTCTTCCAGATCAGCAGGCGTTTGGGCGGGCCCCACTTCTGGGTGCTGTAGGCCGGCTTG
>JBBQTJ010000258.1:0-5079 GCA_038213315.1 Planctomycetota bacterium | reverse complement strand
GCCCTCATCCACCCGCATATACATACCATTGAGCCCCGCGACGGCGCGTCTGCGCGCTGCTGCTACCGCTACCCCTACGCCATGGCCCGCATCCTTATCGTCGACGACGAACCCGGCGTGCGCGGCATGCTTGAAGTGCTGATGCGGCGTGACGGCCATCAGGTGCAGACCGCCGCCGATGGTCGCGAGGCCTTGCAACGCCTGACCGCCGCGCCGGACACCGCCCTGGTGCTTTCGGACCTGCGTATGCCCGGCATGGATGGCCTGGGCCTGCTGGCCGAATTGCGCAAGGGTCACCCTGATTGCTTCGTGGTGATCATGACTGCTTTCGCCGAGTGGGACACCGCCGTCACGGCGATGCGCCACGGCGCCTACACCTTCCTGCGCAAACCCTTCGAGAACCAACAAGTGCGGCAGACGGTGGCCCGCGCCCTGGCGGCGCGCGACCGCCACCTCGCCGCCCGTGAAGGCGGCGAGGTGGCGCCTGCCGTGCACCTGGTCGGCATCAGTCCGGCGATGCACGCTGTGCAGGCGATGATCGAGCAGGTCGCCACCACCGACAGCACCGTGCTGGTGACGGGCGAAAGCGGTACCGGCAAGGAGCTGGTGGCGCGCGCGGTACATTACGCCTCGCTACGCGCCGACCGGCCGATGGTGCGGGTCAACAGCGGCGCCCTCACCCCCAGCCTGCTTGAGAGCGAACTGTTCGGTCACGTGAAGGGCGCGTTCACGGGCGCGGTCGAGGATCGCCCCGGCATGTTCGCCTTGGCGGATGGCGGCACGTTGTTCCTTGATGAAGTCGGCGAGCTGGCCACCGAAACCCAGGTAAAGCTGCTGCGCGTGCTGGAAACCGGCGAGTACCTGCCGGTGGGCGGCCGCGAGGTGCGCTCGGCCGACGTGCGCGTGGTCGCCGCCACCAACCGCGATCTGGCTGAGATGGTCAAGGCCGGCACCTTTCGCGAGGACCTGTACTACCGTCTCGCGGTCATCCCGGTCCATCTGCCGCCCCTGCGCGAGCGCCGCGAAGACATCCCGCTGCTCGCCGGCCACCTGCTCGCCCGCCATGCGGTGAAGCTGCGCCGCGGCCTGACCGGCTTCAGCGCCGCGGCCCTGGAGCGCCTGGGCCGGCATGACTGGCCTGGCAATATCCGTGAGCTGGACAACCGCATCCAGCGCGGCGTGGCGCTGACCTCCAGTGGCGAGATCGGCCCTGACGCGCTGTTCGGCGATGGCCCCACTGAACGGCATCCCAGCAGCGGCAACCGACCCGCCGTGGCTGGTGGCCCACTCGTGCAGCAGCTCGGCCGCAATGAGCGCATCGATCTTGAGCGCGAGGTCATGGCCTACGAACGCCAGCTGGTGGAAGCCGCCTTGCAGGCCACCGGCGACAACCTCACCGCCACTGGTGAACTCTTGGGCATCAGCTTCCGTCAGGTGCGCTACAAAGTGCGCCAGCTCGGACTTCGCTAAAAGCCGCTGGCTAGGCACGACGCGTCACCAGGACGCGTTGAACGTGCACGACAATCCGATGCCGCCCTGGGCGTCCAACCACTCCTGCTCGTAGTTCCGCTCGGTGGTCCGGTCGTAGAAGCGGGCGACCGGCATGACTTCAAGTAAGGCATGCGGACCGGTCGCACGGCCCAGTCGCAGCCCGGCGCTGGCCGAGAACTGGCCGAAGTAGAGCAGGTCCAGACCCTCATGATTGCCACCCGACATGGTCGGGTCGTCGGTATAGGTCCACATCATATAACCGGCGCCAAAGCCCCCGCCCAGCACGGGGCCGATCAGCGCCTCACTCCAGGGCTCGTAGCGCATTTCGATGCCAATGATGCCGGCTACCGGATTGCTGACTTGGCGGGCAAAATCGCTATCTGGTTTTAAGCCATACGACTCGCCACCGAGGTAGCCGGACAGCCGCAGGTCATCATGGGTATCGACGGCGCCGATGAGCAGATCCAGCCCGGTGATGCGGTCCACCGCATCATCATCCATCCAGATGCGACGGGCGCGCACCCCAATGGTCGCAGGTACATTGCTTGAGGTCGCCCGCGACGTGGCTGGCGCGGACGACACCGGCTGGTCGGCTGGGGTGGTCGCCGGCAGCTCATTAGCAACCGGTGCGCCAGGATGGGCCGCGCCAGAATCACCTGCTGTCCAAGCGCTGGTGCCGCTCTGGCCTAGCTCTGGCGTGGTCAGGGTCGCCATAGCCGCCGCCCGATGTTCCGGTGGCACACCGCAGCCCGTCAGCCCAAGTGCTGCCAGCCCCACCATCACGTGAATGCGCATGCCGCCAGGATAGGCCCCTGCTGCGCCTAGACCAGGGTCCGCTGAACTGACAAGGTCACGACGCGGGCAGCCCCGGCACGACTCCCATGAAGGTTCGCCGCCATGCCCCCGGCGACTGCCCGGTGACCGTTTTGAATTGGTGGGCGAAGAAAAACTGATCGCAATATCCTAAAGCCTCGGCCAGGGTGGCACCAGCGGAGAGGCGCGCCTTGGCCTGTTCAATCCGGCGCACCAACCGCCGGTCGGCGACAGTCCCCTCCAGAGCCTCAGAGTCTGTGAAGAAATCCCTGACCGAGGCGCCGGCAGGGATCGTTGGATGGACGCAAGGAGGACGAAGCGAAGCGATACTGGAGGTATCGCGAGCGGAGTCCGACGCCGCGGACGCCAACAAGGCCTACCGGCGCCGACCGAAGGGGTTTCTTCACAGACTCTCAGCCGCGCAGACGTCCCCACACCCGCTGCCGCTGACTCCGCGCCACCGCCCGGGCTTCCTCGTCCCGGCCCAGGGTCTTGGCCAGCCACCAGGCGGCGCGCAGCGAGGCACCAACTTCCTCGCCCCAGCCCCGCCGCAGCCGCAGGCCGTGACGACGGGCGATGCCGGTCAGGGCCTTGGCCATCTCGTAAGCGCGATCATCCAGCGGCGTCCCACGCAGATACCGGCGCGGAAAATCCCACGACAAGGCCACGCCGCCGGCGCGCAGACGGCCCAGGACCCAGTCGTAATCCTCGGCGATGGGCGTGTCCGGCGCGAACGACGTCACCTGCCAGTCGGCGCGGCGGAACATCCCCGAACTGTTGGAATAGAAGCTGTCCCAGGTCAGGCCCAGGCGCACTACGTCCGTCCAGGCGATGCGCTCGGGATACACCGCGCAGGCAGGCGGCCGATGCGACACCGCCACGACCGCCGGATCGGCCAGCGCCGCCACCATGTCGGCCAACACCGTGGCGCCATCAGGTACCGTGTGGCTGCTGAGTGCCAGAACCAGGTCGGTGGCACAGGCGGCAACGCCATGATTCAGGCTGCGCGGATGGCTGTAATGGTCGGTCCACGCGACGACCTGCGCGCCCGCCGCCCGCATCAACCCACTGCTGCCATCGCGACTGCCGGTATCCACCCCGACAATCAGGTCCGGCGGCCGGGACTGGGTCGCCAAAGCCGCCAGCACCGCCGGCAGCGTACCCGCTGAATCCTTGAATCGAATCACCACACCCAGAGTCGGCATGCCTGATAAACTAGACCCGCCCAGCCGGCAGTCGACGGTGCAGCCACTTCCGCAATGCGCCCCGGGACCCATCCTGAGGTCCATGTTGAGTTCGTTGCGCACCCGCTGGCGTTTCGCCGTGACCATCCCCCGCCTGCGCACCGTCACGGTGGATGGCGTGCGCCTGGATGTGGACGGCCTGGCACCCCTGATGAAGAACCGCCTCTATGAAGGCCGCTACGAAGTGCAGGAACGGGCCCTCTGCCGCCGCTTCCTGAGCGCCCACGACCAGGTGCTTGAGGTCGGCGCCGCCCTGGGCTTCCTCGGACTCTGGTGCCGACGCCATCTGGGCGTGACCACCTGGCACCACGTCGAAGCCAATCCCGACACCGCCGCCCGACTTGAACGCTGCTACCGGCTCAATGGCCACACGCCGCGCCTGACCGTCGCCGCCCTGGCCGCAGGCGATGGCACCGCCCATTTCGACACTACCGGGGATTTCTGGTGCCACGGACTCAGCAAAGGCCAGGGCGGCGTCGCCGTCACCGCCCTCGGCCAGGCCAGCCTGCTGGCCCGCACCCTGCCCGCACCCACCGCCTTGGTGGTCGATATCGAAGGCGGTGAGATCCACTTGGATCCCCGCTCTCTACCTGCATCGATCAAAGTCCTGGTGATCGAACTGCACCCCGACCGGGTCGGTCCCCTGGCCATTTCTGCGCTGCGTATTTTGCTCGCAGAGGCGGGCTTCAAGGAAGCGGCGGAGGATGGTGGGACGGTGGCGATGGTGAGGTAGGCGGGTTATGGTAGACGGGTTATGGTTGATGGGGTATGGTGAACAGCCGGCGCGTTGCGGGTTATGGTTGATGGGGTATGGTGTATGGTGAACAGCCGACAGCCGGCAGCCGGCAGCCGATGCTCCCTCTGTACCACTAAGCATTCGACCAGTTCTTGACGGTGAGACCACGCACGCGTTTGAAGGTGACATCTGTGCTGACCAGGGTCAGGCCGAGGGCCAGGGCGTGACCGGCGATCTGGCAGTCAGTCAGGGACAGCACGACGCCGACGCGCTCCAGCGCTGCCCGGATCACGCCCGCCTGCCGGGCTGCGTCCTGGGCGAAGGGCAGCACCTGGACGCCGGAGAAAAAACCCAAGACGGCGGCGGTGAGGGTCGCGGACTGCCGCTTTTCCACCCCATAGGTCAGCTCCATCGCAGTGATGGCGCTGATGGCCAGCGACGAGGGCTTTTGCCCCTGGATGTGCTTCACTGTGGCGATCGTGCCGCGCAGGTAGTGGCAGACCGTGTTCGTGTCGAGGAGGTACTTCACGCGAAGAGATCCCGCGCTGGCTCATCCCGGCCAGGACGCGGCAGATCAGCCTTCAAGCCCCGGCCGCCGCCAGGAACGCCTAGGGGCCAAGCGTCGGTCATCGGCTCCAGAATGATGCTGGTGCCCTCGCGGCGCTCGCGGATGCGCATGCCCCGCGGCAGCTTGCAGTCACCGATCAGACGGACGGCGAGGCTGTTGCCAACCTGAAAGACGACAGTTTCGGTAGCCATGACAGCAAGGAAATCCAGTCCGGATATCCGTCAAGC
>JBBQTJ010000257.1:0-5092 GCA_038213315.1 Planctomycetota bacterium | reverse complement strand
CCACCGCGCGCTACGGCAAGTCGACGGTGGGCGGCGGCGGCAGCCCCGGCACCGGCTCAAGTGGCGGCCGCGCCGCCATCGCCCAGGCCCAGGCCGCCGGTCTGATCACCAGCGGCGCGGCGCTGCGGGATGCCGACGCCCTGCGCCTGAAGGATGAGGCCTGGGAGCCGGGCATGCGCGTGACCCATTCAACCTTCGGCTCGGGCACGGTGATGTCCTTGGCCGGCGGCGCCGAAAATCGCGCCATCCGCATCGCCTTCGACCGCGTTGGTGAGAAGGAGCTGCTGCTCGCCTTCGCTGCGGCCAAGCTCTCACCGGCCTGAACCTCCTGCCTCTCGGTAATACCATGATCAAACGTCTGCTCGGCTCATCGGACCTGCTCATCACAGCGGTTGGCTATGGTGCCTTCCCCATCGGTGGCTGGATGTGGGGCGAGCAGGACGACGCGGATTCGGTGCGGGCCATCCATGCCGCCCTTGAAGCCGGTGTGAACTGGATCGATACCGCACCGATCTATGGCTCGGGCCGGGCCGATGCGGTGGTGGCCCGCGCCGTCGCCGAGCTGCCGGCCGAGCGCCGTCCCTACATTTTCACCAAGTTCGGCCACCACCTGGTTGATGGCCAGCGGGTCAACGACGGCAGCCGGGCCCGCATCGTCGCCGACTGCGAGTATGCCCTGAAGACCTTTGGCGTCGATCGCCTGGACCTGTTCCAGCAGCACTGGCCCACGCCCCAGCCCATCGACGAGACCGCCCGCGCCTGCGAGGACCTGCTGCGCGCCGGTAAGATCCGCGCCATTGGCGTCAGCAACTACAACGTGGCCCAGTTGGAAGCCTGGCGCCTCACCACGGTGCCGCTGCACAGCGTGCAGAATCCCTACAGCCTGTTTCGCACTGACGCTGAACGGGATGTGCTGCCCTGGTGCGTGGCCAACCAGGTCGGTTTTCTGGCCTATTCGCCGCTGAATCGTGGCATGCTGTTTGGGACGTGGACAGTCGACAAGGTCTTCCCGGCGGGGGACCACCGTGCGGAACGTCCGGATTTCACCCAGCCCCGCCTTGGCCGCTTCCTTGATGCGGTGGCCGAGATCCGCGCCCTGGCCGAGGAGGCCGATCAGAGCTGCGCCGAACTGGCCATCGGCAGCCTGATGTGCACCGAAGGCGTCAGTGCCTGCATCGTGGGGGCGCGCAATGCCGAGCAGGGCGCCTTCCTCGGTGAATTGGGCATGCCGGCCAAACAGAGTCAGCTGGATGCCATCGAGGCGATTTGTGCCCAGCTGAGAGCTGACCTGCCAGCTTGACCGCGACGGGTTTTTGACTGTATAATGCACTATGGCCACAGGTCCGTCCCCAGAGTTGGCCCTACCGCGCCTGCGCATCCTGGCGGGCTCAGGTGCCGGCGGTGAATTGACGGTATCGCCCGAGCATCCGGTGGTGCTCGGGCGCGATCCTGCCAGCGATCTGGTGCTGGAGGGCACCAATGTCAGCCGCCGGCATGCCTGCATCGCCTGGGACGGCATCCGCCTGACGATCAAGAATCTTGGCAGCACCAATGGCATCTACATCAACGGCGCCAAGGTCGATCGTTCCGGCTTGGAATTGTGGGACGTGATCACCGTGGGGCCCAATGCCCTGCGGGTGGTGGACCTGCCGAGCGCGAAGGCGCCGGCGGCCGAGGCCGCGCCCACGTCGCTCAGCATACGCTTGCCGCCAGCCGATCATCCGCGCCTGACGGCGGCATCGCCCCTGATCGCCTGTCTGCTCAACATCCAGCGTCTGCTGGCCAAGGACGGCGACAATCTGGTTGAGCGCAGTTTGCAGACCCTGTTCGGGCTGCTGCCCGTAACCCGCCTCTGCCTATTCACGGTGACTGACGATGGCGGTGTCACCCAGGGCTATACGGCGACCCGTGGCGGCGGCGCCGCCAGCCACATGAGCCACACCTTTGCCCGCAAGGTGTTGGCCGCTGGCCGCGCGATCCTGATGGAGGACGCCGGCGGCCTTGATCAGGCGGAATGGGGGCGGACCATGTCAGAGCAGGCGGTCCGCGCGATCCTGGGCGTGCCAGTGGTGGTGGATAGCCGCACGGTGGCGGTGTTATTGTGCGATAATCTGGACCTCGCCGGCGTCCTCGGCGAGATCCATGTCGAGCTGCTGGAGTCGGTCGGCCACAGCCTGGGCGCGGTGTTCCAGCGTGAACGCATGCGTGCGCTTATGCGCGGTCAGCTACGCGCCGAACGCGAATTCCTGGCGGCCCAGAAGGTGCAGGCGCAGATCTTCACCAAGCGCCCAGACGACCTGCCCGGCCCAGTGCGTTGGGTGGTGCATTATCGGCCGGCCTTAGAGCTGTCGGGCGACTTCTATGACCTGCATCACGATGCCCAGGGTACGACCTGGGTCATCGCCGACGTCAGCGGCAAGGGCATCCCGGCGGCGCTGGTGGTCAGCATGCTGAAAGCATTCTGCAAGGTGTTGTATCCGCGTGGTCTCGGTCCGCTGCAATTGTTGCGCGAACTGAATCTGCTGTTTCAGGGCGAGTTGCCCGGCCACATGTTTCTCACCGCCATCGTGGCCCAGGTCGGACCGCAGGGTCTGCTGACCTGGTGCAATGTCGGCCATCCGCCGGGCATGGTGCTGGCTGCGGATGGCGCCGTGCGGTCACTTGAGGCGTCGCCCGGCATGGTCGGCAATTGGCCTGATGCCGACTTCACCCCGCGTTTGCACGAGGGGGTCATGCAGCTGGCTTCCCGCGACCGGGTGCTGTTGGTCACCGACGGCGCCAGCGAAGCTGCGGATGAGGACGGCGAGTTGCTTGGCAATGACGGCCTACGCCGCTTGTTGTCCAGCCAGTTGGGCCAGAACCTGCCGCAGGCCTTGGCCGGGTTGGTGGAAGGCCTGGATGCGTACCGCAGCGGCGGACATCAGCAGGACGACATCACCATGGTGCTTGGTGAGATGGCCTGAGAGCCGACTGGCTTTTAGCGCAGTCCAAGCAGTCCATCAGCAGCCGTGGTCCAGGCAGCTGCTCCGCCCTTCTGATAGCCTAGGCGCGCCCGTTCACGGCCATCGCCATCCACCATCACGATGGTGGGGAAGCCTTCGATGCCGAACAGTTCAGACAGACGTTGATGGCGTTGGACCGTGGCGGGGTCCTGCGGGGTGTCGCGGGGGAAGTCCACATCTACCAGGGCGCCGCGGGTGGCCAACCACGTGCTGAACTCTGGCGTGCCCAGCACCTCGGCTTTCAACACTATGCACCAGTGACACCAGTCGCTGCCGGTGAAATTGAGTAGCACCACCGTCTTGTCGGCCCTGGCCCGCTGCAGGGCAGCACCAAGGTCAGTGCCGTCGACCAAGGTCGCCGGGATTCCCTGGGCAGCCGCCGTGAGCGGCATCACGGCGGAGGCGACGGGGGGCTGTCGGCCTGCAAGCGATAAAGTCGCGGCGGTGACGATGATGATGATGGCCAGAACGGTCAGGATGCGGGTCATGGCAGGCGTCTCCACCTCCACTACGCGGGTGGTGGGCGGTTGTTGGACGACGTTCCATCGGCCCAGGCCTTCAGCCGCGGTAAGATCTCGGCGGTGAGCAGGATCCTGCCGCAAGCCGCCGCAGGCACTGCCAGCAGCATGCCATAGAGCCCAGCCAGCAGCCCGCCGGCAATGACCGCCACCATGATCGCGGCCGGATGCAGTTCGGTCGCCTTGCCCTGGATGAGCGGGCTCAAGACGTAATCCTCCAGGGTTTGCGCCACCAGATTGACGGACCATGGCAGGATCAGGACCAGCCACCAATGGATGACGGCGGCGCCATCCGGCCCGGTCGATACGTACCACGAGCTGGCGTCACCTTCACCGATCACGCGCAAGACCACCAGCAGCCAGGCGAGCGGCAGCCCGATGGCGGCCAGGTAGGGGACCAGGCTGAGAATGCCCACGCCGAGGCCCAGCATCAGCCCATAGGGGACGCCCACGATGGTCCAGCCAATGGCGTAAATTGCCGCGACGATGGCCGCCACCGTCAGGCGGCCACGAACGAATGAACTGACCGTGTTATCCATGCGGCCGAGCAGGCCGATGATGTGGGCCCGCTTGGCGGACGGCAGCAGGTCATTCCCGGTGGCCAAAATGCTTGGCCATGCCAAGGAGAACGACACGGCGGTGACGGCTGCAATCACCAGGAACAGGACAATCGAAATCACTGTGCCGATCGCGGTGCCCAGGCCTGACGACAGGGCGCCGAGCAGACCACTGACCCGACTAGTCATGGACTGGCCGGCGGATTCTGTGGTGCTGGCGGCCATTTCTTCGCGGATCAGGGCGCGAAGGCGGGCGTCGTCGCTGAGGGTCGCTCGGGGCGGGGATGCGGCAACGGTGGTGGAGGTCGCGGCATGCGTGGCGCTGATCAGGCCCAGTCGGGCCAGGCTGCTCTCCAGATCGACAGCGCGGGTCCGCAACCATGCCGGTCGGGCCGGATCCACCGCCCAGGAATGGACCTTTTGCACATGCCCACCGCTGTTATGAGCCAGGGAAACAGCCTGGCGAATCAGCGGCGGTACCGTCAGTGCCAGCAGCAGGGAGAAGGCCAGCGCTAGGCCGGCCACCAGCAACAGGACGGCCTTAATGCGGCCAAGTCGCGGAATCCGTCGGGTCAGCCAAACGATCAGTGGCTCTACCAGATAGGCCAAGCCCAGGCCCACCATCAACGGTACGCTGATGGTGCTCAGCGCCCAGCCAAGCCAGACCACTCCCACCAGCGACGCGATGACTGCCAGATCGCGCAGCGCCTGGAACTCCCAGAGGCGACGTTCGTGCAGGGGTCGCTCAGGAGTGCTCATGGTTTACATCTTTCCAAGGGCTTGATCAAGATCGGCGATCAGGTCGTCAGCCGATTCCAGGCCGACAGCCAGTCGGATGAGGTTTTCGCGAATGCCCAAGGAAGCGCGCTCTTCCGGGGATTTATCGTAATAACTCATCAGGGCCGGCTGCTCGATCAGCGACTCGGGACCACCCAGGCTCGGGGCCAGATAGGGGATCTCGCAGGCGTCCACCACCCGGCTGGCGGCCTCAAGGTCACCCTTGATGGTGAAGCTG
>JBBQTJ010000256.1:0-5096 GCA_038213315.1 Planctomycetota bacterium | reverse complement strand
GGGTGAGCGAAGCGGATGTGGAGACGTTGTTGGCGATTTTAGATCGGGGCTGAGCGACGACAGACAACTGCGGGCCTGGAGGCCCACGCTCTGTGGGGACAGCCCACCCGAACTGCTGTGCTTCGTGGGGACGTCCACCCGGACCGCGGGCCTCCAGGCCCGCTGCTGTCATGCTAAGGCCACAGGCTGACACCGACCGACCACAGACCACAGCGGCCCTGGCGGGCCGCGCTCTGTGTGAACGATCCGCTAGGCCCCGCAGCGCTGTCGATGCGCCGGGATGGTGCCGGTTTAGGCTAGGCGCACACCGCTGACGCCGGGGACCTCGACCTTGAGGGCGGCCTCGAAGGCGGCGATGGCCGCGCGCACCGCGGGCTGCGCCAGATCGGTGCCCGGAGCGGCCTTGATCAGCACCTGCCCGGCCTCGAAATCCCACAGCATCAGCCCAGTGCCCTGGGCCGACAAGCCCGCCGCGATCCGGTCGTCATAGACGGCCTGCACGTGACGCAGGGTGGCGATGCGGCCCGCGATGGGTTTCGCCTTGGGCGCGGAAGGCGGGGCCGGTGGTGGCGTTCCGGCGGCTTCGTCCAACAGGCGCGGCATATCGGCGCGGCAGGTGCCGCAGCCCGATCCCGCGCCGGTGTGGGCGACGATGTCCTCCACGCTTTTGAGGTCCATCACCGCGATGGATTCCTTCACCGCCTGTTCAGGGATGCCGAAGCAGCGGCACAGGATGGGCTCCAGCTCGTCATCCGCCGGTTGGTCCTCGCCACGATAGACCGCGATGGCGGCGCGCAGACCGGCCAGGCCCCAGGGCTGGGCTGGCAGCACGTCGCCGGACAGCCCGCCCAGGTGCCGGCTGAGGTCCGCCGGACCCAGCTGCATGGCCTCGTCCAGGCTGCGCCCGACGGCCAGCTCGGTCAGCACCGACGCGGCGGCGACCTCGGCGGCGGCATTGAAGACCTGGAAACGCGCCGCCGTGATGCGCTCCTCCACCACCTGGATGTAGAAGCGCAGCGCATCGCCCACCACGATCGAGCCGACATCGCCCACCGCGGTGGCGTTGAGCAGCTTGCCGATGTTGCGTGGCTTCTGGCCGTGATCGGCGAACAGCTCGGCGGGAGTCATGCCGCGCAGCGTCCGGCAGGATCCATGGTGTCCAGCGCTGGACGCACGGCTGGCCCTGGCGACGGTTGGGCATGCGTCTGCTGCTTGCACTGCTGCTGGGCACCGCCTTCGCCGGCGAGGGGCCCGACCCCCTGCCCACCGCCGGCGCAGCCGTGCAGGCCGTGGCGGCCGCGCTGCAAGGCCTGGTGCGGGGCGACGCCGGCCCCTTCACGGCGCTGCCGGCCACGGCGTTCACCGCGCCGCCTGCCCTGCGGGATCCGGTAGATGATACCAATCTGTTCCGCCGTTGGACCTGGCTGCTGCCCCAGGCGGTCATGGGTCTGGGCCCGGCGGACCGCGTGCGCATCGATGCGGCCCTGAACCGACGCTTCAAGCTGGCCTCACCGGGCAGCGATCCCGCCATCGGCCTGGATTTTCTGCCCGCGCCGACGGCGCAGCTCGCCCTACGCCGCTGGTTGGATCGCGCCTTCGATCATGGCGAACCGTTGGCCTTTCTTGATCTGGCCGCCGTCGCGGGCATCCCCGCCAGCGATCCCCGGCCGGCGGTGGCGACCGCTCTGCTGGGTCTGGGCGATGGGCCCAGCGCGGGCGAGGGTCTGGCCCCGCCGGGTCTGCCCCTGCCGACCACTGCCCGCGCGGCCACCGCCGACCATGACGGCTGGTCCCGGCGACCGGGCTGGCTGCTGGCCCTCGACCCCTGGGGACGGGTCCGCTGGCAATACGCGGTGGCCCGCTCCGCGACGGTGCTGACCGGCGCCAGTGCGGCCGTGGTCCGGGACGACGATGGCTTGCGCACCCTGAACCGGCTTGGTCAGGTGCGCGCGCTGCCACCCATGCCGGCCAGCCTGCATCTGTTAGGCGTGGCCGCTGGCGCCCTGTTCGCCGCCGACGGGGTCCGGGCCTGGCGCCTGGAATTGCGCGCGGGCACGGTAGAGCAGCTGCTCTTGGACGAAGCCCCGGTGGCCGCGCCGCTGGCCACCGGACGACGCAGCCTGTGGCTGGGCGCCACGCGGGTGCAATTGGTCGAGGACGGCGCGGTAGTGGCCCGGGTCGAACACGGTTTGCCGGTCGGACCAGGCTGGGCGTTGGCCCGCGACAGCAGCGGGCTCACCGTCGCGGCGCCCGATGGCCGCGCGTGGCGACTCACCGACGCCGCCAGTCAGCTGGCCACGAGCAGCGGCGAAGCCCGCATGCGGCTGCTGCTGGCGCTCGATCGCCCGGCCGACGTGCTGAACCTGCCCGCGACCAGCGCCACCGCCCAGGCCCTTGCCCTGCGCGCCCACCTGCGTCTGGGACCGGCGCACGCAGCCACGGCCGCCACCGCCATGCTGGTCCTGGCTAGCACCGACCAGGAGCGCGGCCTGGTGTGGTGGCTGGCCCTGGCCGGTGGTCACGCCGCCGCCCGCGCTCAGCTCGCCGCGCTGCCGCCCGAGCTGGTGGTGCCGCTGGGACTCGCCCAGGCCAGCCTGCCGCCCGACGCCTGGGATCATCGAGTGGCACTGGGCCGTTGGCTGAGCCGTCCGCAGATTTCCCGGGGCGACCAGCTGACACCCAGCACCCGCCCCGCCCCGCCAAAACCCATGCGGCGCAGCGATGGCGGATGGCAGGTTGGCCCGCTGGCCCTGCACCTGACCACGGATCCCGCCTGGACCACGGTGACCGCCAGCAGCACCACCGGCGAGGTCTGGCGTCGCCGCTGGGCCGCACCCAGCGCCTACCGCTCACCCGGCCGCGCCTGGTCGGTGGCCAATGATCAGGTGGTGGTGGTCGAAGGCGGCGGCCTGGTCACCGCCAGCGCCCTGAGCGATGGCACCGGACCGCAACTCACCGTGGCCGCGACCGAACCCAATCCCGGACAGGTGGTGGTGCTAAGCAACGGCCACGCCCTGGCCCTGTGCTGGCCGCCAGGGATCAACGACCGCCTGACCCTCAGTAGTGCCACCGGCGAGCGCACCTGGCAGCTGCCGGCCCGCGGCATGGCGTTGCTGCCAGTACCGGATGGCCGCGTGCTGGCACTGCTGGGCGATGGCTCCGCGCGCTGGTATCCTGCCGACACCCCGGCCGCAGTGCCCCTGCGCCAGGTTTCGGCGGTGGACGCATTGGGTTGCTGGGATGGCGACCTGGGTTGGGAGTGGCGTTGAGCCTTGGTCCGGAACTTGGCGCCCCCTGGGGGCGAGGACAGCCGGAGGCCGGACCAGCGGGAGGGCGACGCTGAACGTGGGACAGTGGGTGTTGCCCGCATGAAAAATGGTAGTACCATATTTATCGCGACGAGCGTGCACTTCCTGTGGGATGCCCGGCCAGGGTCAAACATCGACCATATCCGGGCCCACGGCATGACGCCTGACACCTGGGAGGTGGTCTTCCATCACGCCAACACTCCCACCCCAGACAAAAACGATGCCTCGGTGCTGGTCGCCGAGGGTCGAGCACGCGGGCGGCTCTTCCGCATCGCCTACAGCGTCGATGGCGACTCGATCATTCCACTGACAGTCATACCTATCACCGGCTTCCCCATTACCCGCCGTGGATTGCGCGGGAACACACCATGAAGCGCATCTCCGATATGCCTGTCGCCGAATACCAGCGCCTCGCCAAGCGCCTGGACCGGCGCTATTCCGCCGACAAGCGCTGGGAAGAACTGCCCCTGCAACACGCCCCAGGCCGACCCCGCACGGGCGAAAAGCGGGAGCGCCTGACAGTCCATTCGATCAAAATGACAGCCGAGGAGTGGAAGTCACTCCAGGCCAAAGCCAAAGCGCTGGGCATCACCGTCAACGCCTTGGTTCGCTCGGTGCTGGGGCCGGCGGCGCTGCCCAGGGCCGTTGCCGCTGCCGGTTTGACTGTCTGACCAGCGGTGATCTGGCGCTATGCCGCCCCGGTGGCCGGTGAGTTCGACCAGAGCCAGGACAAAGATTTACACCGGACATGGCATTCACGGAAGTCCATGTTGTTGCCGCCAAGCTGATGGTCCTTGTGCT
Source organism: Planctomycetota bacterium (assembly GCA_038213315.1). Lineage (GTDB taxonomy): Bacteria > Planctomycetota > UBA11346 > UBA11346 > UBA11346 > JBBQTJ01. The sequence continues at coordinate 987 of JBBQTJ010000256.1, read as the reverse complement.
TCGGTTCCAGCAACTCGCGCTTGATGAGTTTATCCATGACATCGCGCAGTTCACTCATCGGCAGATGCGTTTTCCGGCAGCGGTTCTAATCCTTCTTGAACTGACGGGTATAGGCCGGCTGGAGCGGAGCTTGACTCAATGGTCAAGGTCCTTGAACAGATCGGAGGCGCTCCGGGCCTTATGCACCCGGCCTTCCCGCGCGTCCCTCATGGCGGCCAGCGTCTGGCGGCTGGGGATGCTTGGCTCGAAGGGCAGGGCCTTCAAGAGCTCAATCTGAGCATAAAGCATGTTGATCGCCTGCGACGGCTGGATGCCGAGGCGGCTCAAGATGGCCTCGGCGCGCCGCTTTCGGCCCGGCTCGATGCGGGCGCGGACCATGTCGGTGCGAAGTGCAGTGGTGGCCATGGCGGCAATGACGCATGTCCGTGCCACACGGGCAATCCTCAACTTCGCAGAGTCGGCCTTAGTCGTGGTCAGCTACTGATCAGGGCAAATACAGGACATGCATATTTATAATGGTTAACCCGTGTACGGTTTTCCTGTACTGCCACAGCAGGCACATGAGCAAGCGGTTCCGCCATGGATCACCGCGATGCTGAGCGGCGGGCTGGCTTGGCGGGGTGACTCGACGCATCGCCACCACCGTGTTCGCGCATGTATTGCCGCAACGCTCGCAGCAGCGTGCGCGTGCCGCCATGTGCCCGAAACCACTGTGCCGTGCGTTCAGGGATCGGGAACGAATCTGGATCCGCACAGCGGATCAGTCCGGGTACATCCTGACCCAGATCGGGCGATTCATCGGTAACTACCGCGCGGCGACGGGCTGCCCGCGCCCAGCGGGCGCGATCTGCAGCCGTCGGCGCGGGCAGGGGCGCCATCTTCGCACGCAGGCGGGCAAGTGGGCTAACGGGGGCGGTCGTGGCGTTGGGCATAGCGGCGCCTTTCGGCGGCGGTGGCGTTGCGGACCGAAATGATGCGCACGGCATC
>JBBQTJ010000255.1:0-5142 GCA_038213315.1 Planctomycetota bacterium | reverse complement strand
CCCTTCAGGCGCAGGCACATGAAGTAGCCGCTGTTGAAGGGGTAGACGTCCCAGCAGTCGGCGTACTCGGCCTTCCGGCACTCGATCGCGGTGACCGCAGCGCGGGCCTTCAGGATCGCAACCTTCTCGGCCTGTTGGGCGCGGAAGTTGGGATCCTGCAGGGCCTTCAGCACGATGCTCTGGCCGGGGTGGCTGACGTTGCTGATCACGGCGCGGATGAGGCCGGCGGTCTTGTCTTCAAGGGCCTTGTAGACGGCGGCGGTGCCGTTCTTGATGCCGTAGGTCAGGAAGCCCACGCGCAGGCCCCACACGAACTCCTCTTTGGTGGCGCCGTCGACCTTGATCGCCAGCAGGTTCTCGTGCGCCTGGGCCAGGCGGCCGAACAGGGATTCCTTCTCGCAGGCATCATCGAAGAACATGCCGTAATAGGCGTCGTCGCACACCACCACCAGCTTGCTGCCGGCGGCCGCGGCGGCGGTCAGGGCATTGACGATGGCGCCGGCCTCGGCTTTGGTCGGGGTGTAGCCCGAGGGATTGTTGGGGAAATTGAGGGCGACCACCAGCTTGCGGCCGGTGCGCGCGGCCAGGGCCTGGCTGAAGGCGGTGATGTTGAAGCCGGTCAGCTTGGTGTCGAAGAAGGGGTAGGTGCTGATGGTCGCGCCCAGGCGCGTCTCCCAGCTGAGATTGTAGTTCTCCCACATCAGGTCGCTGGAGAGGGCCTCTTGGCCCGCATCCAGGAAGAGGTCGCCGACCACGCCCAGGCCGTGGGTCAGGGCATTGGTGACCACCGGCGTTGAGATCAGGTGCTGGCCGAGGGAGGGGGTCTCTTCACGCTGCTTCTTGGCCCAGGCGGCGCGCAGGTCGGGCTTGCCGTAGCTGGGCGCGTAGTCGTAGATCTCGTTGGGGGCCAGGTTCTGGAAGAACTGGTGGATGCAGCCCAGGTGCATGGGTTGGCCGTTTTCCGTGGCGATGCCGACCGTGGCATTGGCCGTCTTGGCCTTGGCCTTGGCCTCGGCGCCCTGGGCCAAAATGCCCTTGGCCGGGAAGAAGAAGCGTTTTCCGCGCTCCGACAGCATCTGCAGGATGACGGGGCAGTCCTTGGCGAGGGCGTCGTTGGCAGCGATGGCGAGGGGATTCAGGGTCGAGCTCATGGTGGACTCCAAGGTGGGGTGCGCGCGCGGCGACAGCTTATCAAGCGGCCGTGCCAGCCTGCAAGCCAGGAGTCGCCAGTATGTGGGTCGGTCATGCAGGGATTGCACGGCGTGACATGTACGGCACACCCACAGCCATGCGCCTGATCCTCTGCCTCTGCGTGGCCTTCTTCCCCCTGATCGCCTGCGGTGAACGCGGCCCGAAAGCGCCCCAAGTGTCCACCAATGCCGCCTTGGGCGACAAGAAGCCGCGCCAGATGAAGGTCACCAAGGTCTGGAACCTGGTGGATGACCATGTCCGCCCCAAGGACGGCAACAACTCGATCAGCCACATGATCGAAGTGGACATCCTCACCGGCGACAAGGCCGGCACCACGGCGACCCTGCCCTATGACGAATGGATGGCCGGCGCCGCCCCGCCCAGCGTCGGCGATACCGTCACCGCCTCGCCCAATGATTGGGTGGCGCGCAATCCGAAATCGAAGGGCCGGCCCTACGGCGGCTGGTGACGGGCCCGGCCCGCCGCGACTCCGCCCTTTCGCCACCACTTCCTGTAGCACCCTCGCGCCCCCATGACCGACCTGCCCAAGTCCTACGAAGCCCGCGCCGTCGAACCCGAGGTCTATGCCCGTTGGGAGCAGGCCGGCGCCTTCAAAGCCGGGGCCGGCAAGCGCCCGGGCCAGCCAGCCTACACCATCGCCATCCCGCCGCCGAACGTGACTGGCGTGCTGCACATGGGGCATGCCCTCAACAACACTCTGCAAGACACGCTGATCCGCTGGCGGCGTATGCAGGGCTTCGACACCTTGTGGCAACCCGGCACCGACCATGCGGGCATCGCCACCGAAAGCGTGGTGGCCAAGCGCATCCAAGCGGATCCGGTTTTCCTGAGCGAACTGGCGGCGGCGGGCATCGTCCCGGCCCTGCCCGCCGGCCCGGTCACCAAAGAGAGCCCCACCGGCTACGACCGCGACCGCTTCGGCCGCACGCCCTTCCTCAAGGCGGTGTGGTTCTGGAAGGAGCGCTCGGGCGGGCAGATCGTCAACCAGCTGCGCACCCTGGGCTCGTCCTGCGACTGGTCGCGGGAACGTTTCACCATGGACACCGGTTGCACGCACGCGGTGCGGGTGTTCTTCAAGCGGCTGCACGACGCCGGGCTGATCTACCGCGGCACGCGCATGGTGAATTGGTGCCCGGTGCAGCGCACCGCCCTGGCGGACGACGAGGTCGACTATATCGAGAAAGACGGTTTTCTGTGGAAGCTGCGCTATGACCTGGTGGATGGCAGCGGGTCGATCGTGGTCGAGACCACCCGCCCCGAAACCTTCTTCGGCGACACTGCGGTGGCGGTGAATCCCGAGGACGAGCGCTATCGTCACCTCATCGGCAAGCTGGTCCGCCTGCCGATCATCGGCCGCGAGATCCCCATCGTCGCCGACGCCTACGCCGATCCCACCAAGGGCTCGGGCGCGGTGAAGATCACCCCGGCCCACGACCCCAACGACTACGAACTAGGCAAGCGTCACGGTCTGCCGTTGATCCGCGTCATCGGCTTCGACGGCATCATGGGGCCCGAGTGCGCCCACTTCGCCGGCCAAGACCGCTTCGTCTGCCGCAAAGCGCTGCTGAAGGAGCTGACCGAGAGCGGCGTGCTGCTGGGCGAGACCAAGATCAAGCACGCGGTCGGCCACAGCTACCGCAGCAACGCGCCCATCGAACCGATGGTCACCGAACAATGGTTCGTGGCCATGGACAAGCTCGCCGTGCGGGCGCTGCACGAGACCCCGGCCGAAGGCCAGGCCAGCGTCGAGTTCCACCCCGAGCGCTGGACCAAAGTCTACCGCCATTGGCTGGAGAACGTCAAGGATTGGTGCATTTCCCGGCAGATCTGGTGGGGTCATCGCATTCCCGCGTGGACCGACCAAGCTACCGGCGAAGTGATCGTCAGCGTCACCGATCCCACCCTGGACCCGGTCAACGCCGGTCGCCAGCTGGTGCAGGATGCCGACGTCCTCGACACTTGGTTCAGCTCGGCCCTGTGGCCCTTCAGCACCTTGGGCTGGCCCGAGGCCACTCCCGAGATGGCGCGCTACTTCCCCACCAGCACCCTGGTGACAGATCGCGGCATCATTTATTTCTGGGTCGCGCGCATGGTCATGGCAGCGTGCTTCGCCCTGGACAAAAAGCCCTTCAGCGACGTCTACATCCACGGCACGGTGCTTGACGAGCGCGGCGTGAAGATGTCCAAATCCTTGGGCAATGGCATCGACCCGATCATCATGATCCAGGGCGGTAAGCAGGACTACCTCAAGAAGATGTATGATTGCCCCGGCTACGGCGCCGACGCCATCCGCTACACGTTGCTGGAGATGACCACCGAGGGCCAGGACCTGAAGCTGTCTCCGGCTAAGTTCGAAAGCGGCCGCAATTTCGCCAACAAAGTGTGGAACGCCGGCCGCTTCGTGCTGATGAACCTGCAAGCCAACACGCCGCGCCCCTGGGCCAAGGCCGATGGCAGCGTCGATGCCGCCGTGCTGACCGCGTGCTGCGCTGATCTGCCCGAGGCCTGGATCGTCGATCGCCTGCAGAGCGCGGTGCGCGACTGCACCGCTGCGCTGGAGGCCTTCCGCTTCAACGACTACGCCACCACCGCCTACCGCTTCTTCCGCGACGACCTCTGCGACTGGTACGTGGAGTGGGCCAAGCGCCGCTTCAAGGCGGGCGGCGAGGACGCCGCCCGCGCCGCCACGGTGATCAGCTACTGCTTCGATCGCAGCCTGCGTCTGCTGCATCCGGGCATGCCTTTCCTGACCGAACACCTTTGGCAGCTGCTGTCCGGGGTGCTGGGCGGCACGCCATGGAGCGGCGCCATGCTCATGACCAGCCCCTGGCCCGAGTCGGTTGCGGCCCTCGAATCCGCGCACAGCGCCGCCCGCATGGCCCGCTTGCAGGCCCTGGTCACAGCCGTGCGCAATGTGCGCAATCTGGTGTCCCTGGCCGACGGCACCGCCGTGGCCGCGGTCATTGCCGCACCTGACGCCGCCACGGTCGAAGTGCTTGAAGCAGATCGCGCTTTCATCAGCGACCGGGCCAACCTCTCGGACCTGCTGATCGCCGTCGCCGCAAATAAGCCCGCCTCGTCGGTCACCGCCGTGGTCGGCGCCTGCAAGGTCCACATCCCCATGACCGGCCTGGCCGACCTGGGCAAGGTGCGCGAACAGTTGGTGCGCCGCCAAGAAGCCCTAATCAAAAGCATCGCTGGCAAAGAAGGCCGCCTAGCCAGCGCCGACTATATCGCCCGCGCACCAGCCGCCCAGGTGCAGGAAACCCGCGACCTGCTCGCTGCCGAGCGGGACGAGCTGACGAACGTTGAAGAGACATTGGTGGCGCTCTAGAGAGGTGATCCTCGCCCCGTTTCTTCAGTCCGCAGCGCATGTACGTCTGCGCGGTAGCTGGGAGTGCTCGCGCTGCGGCTTAAAGAAGCGCCATGCAATTTACCAACAGTCAGCGGACACCGGGGACACGCCACCTCAATTAGGAAGTATGTTTCCTTTGTTACACATTTTAAGGGGGCAGGTTCATTTTATTAACCATTATCCCACCTCCAGCGGTCTATTTTCTGGGTCGAGCTCAAGTGGTGACCAACGTGGTTGCGGAAATCATGCAAGATGCACGAACGTGGCCGGCAGCGTCGTTTAATTCACAACCGAAGAGGAGTCTGAATCTGCTCCCAAAGCTTTGCTCCAGCGCAGCACAGCGCCCCCTGCGCGCCGGCTTAATCGCAAAAAAGTCCTGATTATATTCGATTTTTACTAGTTTACAGAGCTGGCTGAGCCGAGGCTTGGCATGCGGTTTGCACTCAGTTCCTCATCATGAGCTTTTACGATCTACTCGACGACTATGTCCACGACCGGCCGCACCATGAGGACGCAACCTATGCCGACGATCAAAGCAGTCTGGCCAGTTCGGACCACCGATTTGACCCAGGTCT
>JBBQTJ010000254.1:0-5157 GCA_038213315.1 Planctomycetota bacterium | reverse complement strand
AAAGGCGGCGAGTTGTCGACGATAACGTCGGCGTCATCGCTGATATCAAGCTCGGTCACCCCGTCGCCAGCCCCCGACGTGACCGCGCCAAGGCTTGGCGTTGCCCGCGGACCCTGATCAAAGGGCACCTCTGCATCGTCCTGCTCGCCGTCGGCCACATTCACGCCGTCACCGCCGAAAATCCCATGAAATTCTTCAGCATCGCGTGGCCATGTTCGGTCAAGAAACTCTCTGGGTGAAACTGCACGCCCTCGATTGGCAGGCTGCGATGGCGCACGCCCATCAGCTCGTGGCAATCCTCGCTCCAGGCCGTGGCCACCAGGCCCTCGGGCAGAGCGTCATCAACCACCAGGCTGTGATAGCGCGTGGCCGTGAACGGGCTGGGCAGCCCAGCGAAGATCCCGCTGCCATCATGGACGATGCGCGAAGTCTTCCCATGCATGAGCCGATCAGCACGCCGCACCAACCCGCCAAAGGCGTGGCCGATGGACTGGTGACCTAGGCACACGCCAAACAATGGCGTGCCGGTGTCCGCGCAGGCCTTGATCAGGTCCAGGCTGATGCCCGCCTCGGTGGGCGAACACGGCCCCGGCGAGATCAGCACCCGCTCTGGCCGTTCAGCGATCACCTGGGCCACCGACTTCTCATCATTGCGATAGACCCGCACCTCAGCGCCCAATTCCCACAGGTACTGGACCAGGTTCCAGGTAAAGGAGTCGTAGTTGTCGATGACGATGACCATGTGGGGCGGCAGGGTAGGCCAACTCTCGTGGTGGCAATGCGCGCCAGCCGCCCGGGCCCAGCCCCCACGCCCCTTGCACCCTTGACGTCTGCACTCCGCCACTAGAGTGCCCACCTCGCTGCGCTGGTAGCTCAATTGGATAGAGCAACAGACTACGGATCTGTAGGTTGGAGGTTCGAGTCCTCCCCGGCGCGCCAAGAGATAACCCCCTGGGAAACCAGGGGGTTATCTCTTTTTATAGCCCTAAGCACAATAGCCCGAAAATTGCCACCGGGGAAACAATGGGGAAACAATGGTGCAGAATACGACCTCTTGGCCAGTGTTTTGGGTGCTGGCGGATGGTGTGGTGGAGCCAGCGGAATCATGGCCAGACACTGGCGGCGTCCGACCATTGGGGTACCCACCGCACAGCGTCGACAGGGGCCCGAACCTAGTCCGGCATCGGCTCCAGCAGCCCCGGCTCGTCGCGCCTGTTGTTCGAGACCCCGAACCCCACCCGCCATCGACGCCAGGCCGTTGCCGGTGACGGGACGATCAGCGGCGCGACTTCGTCCCAGGGAGTGCTGCCCGCCGCCGCCTTCCGTGGGAGAGCCGGGCGCACTCATGTCCTGGCTTCCGTCTAGAATAGCGAGGCCGTAGAAGTGCTGGCGTAACCATTCTTAAAGAAAAAGCCCACCGGTACCGGTGCCGCGCAGGGTATCGCACCCCGCCAACCGCTCGAAGCGGACGGCACTACCCCGGTGGGCAGAGAAGGTAGTTTACTGCACGAGGCCCTTTCGGGCAAGTTGAACCAGCAGGGCCTCGTCCCCGCGACTTCACTGACCACTTACGTACGGTCGGGCCTAACCACCCACTCTTCCCATGGCCAGATGTCCTCGCCACGCGTCAGCTTCATAAATGGCACCGTCTCCCGGCCGCCCACTGCTACCGCAGAAGATCCGCTTCCCAAGCACCTCGCTGGCGTGGCTTGATGTCGGGGAATGGATACGCCGGGTTCGTCGGCTTGGGTCCTGCCTGACGCCCATGGTGACGCCAGGCTGACCACTGACCCAGGGCAGCACGGTATCTCCAGAGCGAGCCGCGTTGCATGGCACGCTGCGCGGCGGCGAGGGCAGTCTTATCCGGTGTGGCCTCGCCAACTGGGGCGAGAAGGCTGCACTCCAGTGCAAGGATCAAGGCCCGATCTTCCCGTTGTGCCGCCAGCACCGCTGCAGATCGCTGCCCATGTCGCCAGCCCGCACAGCGGGATCGCTCCAGCCCAAACGTGGTGCGTGGGCCAGTGGCCAACCCACCATGCAGTCGGCAGCGACCATTTGCCATTGCTGGTTGGCGGCATGCCGCCCCTTGGCGCGTGCGTGCCCCGCAAGTCCTGTGCTGAAGGAGGGGTTCAGGCTTGGGCATGGGGTTGATCGCTCCGATTGCCAGTGAAACCCCCTCCCCCGCCCCCGCTCCCGCTCACAGCGCCAATCACCGCCTGACCACCAGCGGCCACTGTGACGTGCTCAACAGTCACCCGTTGGACTGTACCGCCGCCGCGCCTGCGCTCTCGCAATTCTGCCAGCTTCACAAATGCCGATACCAAGCGGTCGGCCGCACCGGCGCAGCGCGCTCGGCTGTGGTGCTCATCTGCGCCCCGGGTCGCATCCGACATTGCCGCCAGTGCGGCTGCATGTACTCCCACCAACAGCGAATTCAGCATCCCATCCAAGGCATCCTGGGGCTCCAAGGCATGCAGTGTCGCAGATGCCCTATTCACTCTCCTGGCCATAGCTGCACCATCGGCCGCATTTCCGCGCCCAATGTCAGCTACGGCTGCCAATGTCGTCAGCGCGGTATCGAGGTGCTCAATACCGGTGGTAGCCTTGGCCTGAGCCTTGACCAGGTTGCCGTCAGTGACGCGCAAGCTCATAGCCTGGTCGCCCTTCTTAAAAGGATCGACAGCTAGAGCTGATGGGCGACCCTCTGGCGTTGACTTAGGCACAGGGGCCAGCGCGGTTGTGGTCATTGGAATCGATCCTCAGTGTGGGCGGGGATGGAACGAAGGCGGGCGGCGCGGCGGCGCGCTTGATCGGTATGTTCTGGGGAAGGCGCGGCGTTGTTCGTCTTCGCGATCAGCACGCCAAGTTCATCGGTCCGGAGGGTCAAGCCGGAGAAGGACAGGCCCACCACCATGCCGGTGCCGCGCCCGTTGCGGGACTTGAGGATCCGTAGGCGTCGATTGATGACGGCATGGCGCTCTATGCGGTCAGCGCCTGCCACCACCACGTCGGCCGAATCGGGCAAGGCATCCAAGTAGAACGCGGCATCAGCGAAGCGGGCGAAGGCGGCGCCGCCAGCCATATCGTCGAGGGTGGGCGGGCCCTTTTGCATTCCTCCCGCCTTCTTGGGGTGGGAGACCAGCACCAGCGAGGCCTTGCCCTTGATCGCTTCCTGCGCTCGCGCCATCAGGGCATCAGCCTCGCGCCAGGCATCGCCCTCGGAGCGGATCTTGGTGACGGGGTCGAGGACCAAGATCCGTGTGCCCCTCGCCACTTCGGCCTCGATCCAATCGCCCACGGCAGCGGCCGTCATGCCGGCAGGCGGCGAGACGGTCAGGGCCGCGCCAAGTTGGTCGAGGGCTTGCCGATGTCGGAGGTAGGCATCAGCGGCGGCATCGATGTTGCAGGCGGTCCAGTCGGTATCCGTCAACCGGCCGTCCCCTTCGAGCACCGCCAGGGCCCTAGTCAGGTGGAAAGCGTGGTCGGACTCCAAGGCGCGGACGGCAATGGCCAAGCCCTTGGCCTGCCACCACAGCGCGGCCTGGGTGACGGTGAAGGACTTGGTGGAGCCAGGAGCGCCGCAAAGCAGGACCACGGCACCAGGCATGAGCGGCTTGGCCAAGGCGTTGGTGATGGGCCAGGGCCAGGGCGCGCAGACATAGCGGCCGTCCCGGATGTCCCGTAGCCGGTCGATGAAACTGCTGGACGGACCCTGCTCCCTCGCCTCGGCAATGGCTGCAAGCACGGCCTCCTTGCCCTGCACGACAAGGTCGGCGGCGTCCTTCGCTCCCTGGCAGGCGTCCGGCGGGATGATGGCGATGGCCGGACGAGGGGTCAGGCGGGCGAGGACGCGGGCGACGCGCTGCATGTGCCTCCGCCCAGGATCGTCGCCGTCCGGCCAAAGCACCACCCGCTTGCCGGCCAGCGGGGTCCAGTCGACCAAGCCGGGCTTGCCGTCGTCGTCCACGCTCACGGAGACCGCATCCGCGCCCATGGGCGCTGTGGTCGCGGTGATGCCTATGGCCATCAACGCTTCAGCGTCCTTCTCTCCCTCGGTCACGACCACAGTCTCGGCGGCGACGATCTCGGGCTGGTGGAGGAGAGGCAACCGGCCCTCAGGACGCTTCATGTGCCAGCCACCGCCTGGGGCGGGGGAAGCCTGGCGGAAGCTCTTGGGCTCCAACCTTAGCACCGCCATGATGGGCTCGCCACTCAGGTGCCGGTAGGTGTAGACCGTCACCACGCCGCGCATGGTGCCCACGAGGGCGTCGAGGGTCGTCCATCGGCCAGCTTGATTGCGGTCGATTTGCGGCGCTATTGTTTCGGAGGGCATGCGTGACATGGGGGAGGCCATATTAGTGCGTCCTTCAGCTGGAAGCCGGCCCTGGCGTGGCTGAGTGTCTGGGCTCATCTCCTTCAAAACGTCGGCCAGGGGCCTGCCGGTGCTCAGGGCGCGGAGGTCGGCCGCGTCGCCATTGGCATCGCAGGCGTGGCAGCGATAGCGCCAGCGACCGTCCTGGGCCTCGTAGATTGAGCCCGAGGCAGACCTGTCGCCGTGGAAGGCGCAGCGCACGGTCTTGCCTCGGACCTCGCATCCGGCGGCTTCCAGCTCAGCGACGAGGGCATCGACACCGTGGGGGTCAGACATGGGACGGATCCTCGTCGAACAGCGCGAACGCTTCGGCGGCGGTAGGCAGGTGTTCGATCGGCGCGGGGCCGGGGCTGCTCATCTGACGTTCAGCCGCACGGCTCAGCCAGGAATTGAGGAACCGCGGCATGCCCTTCGCCGTCTTGCTCTTCCCGGGGTTGGATGCGCACCAGGCGGCGGCCTTGGCCAGCTCCTGGGCTTGATCGATGGCCGGGAAGGCGTTGGCCCAAGTGGCGAGCTGGGCCTTGGTGGCTCGCCAGCTGGCACCGCCTTTGAGGACGAATGCCGGACCCACACAGTCCAGTGAGTCCGAACCCAGGTCGTCCTGACGCGGGCCGGACGATTTAGCATTCCTGCCCTCCCAAGTCTGGACGCACGCCCGCCAATCTTTCACTTTGGCCTTGCCTGCCATCCACCCCCGCGTCGCATGAAAGTCCACGAACCGCTGGGCGTCGATGCCATTGCCCCTCTCAGAGCAGTAGGATTCCACATCAGCAACGGTTGGTGGC
>JBBQTJ010000253.1:0-5178 GCA_038213315.1 Planctomycetota bacterium | reverse complement strand
CATGGCTGACGCCGCCATTGTCAACAAAGGCTGATCGCCAATCAGAGAGGTCAGATTGACTTGCTGGGAAAGCAAGCCAGGGACAGCCGTGTCGTCGCATCAAACAATTGGCTAGATGAGTCAGGATTCGAGGAAGGAAGGCATGCCGACACTGCTCTGCGATGGACGGCAGAGTCATTCGCTGGTCGCGCCGGTGGCGGCTTGATCGAAAATTGGCGGACTCACGCCAATTGGGAAAGGCTCTAGGTAACGCAACGCTCGACAAGCTCTTTTCATCACGATCATGCGCGCCTCTTCCCGGAGGTTTCATGCGCGGTCATCTGTTGGTCATGTGCGGTGCTCTGATCTTGTCGGCATGCGGCGCGAAGCCGGGGATGTCAGGTGGCTTCCCGCCGCCACTGGTGGGCGTGGCGGCCCCAGTGGTGCAGGAATTGCCGGTGGTTCGTGACCTGACCGGGGTCATCGAAGCGGCAGACTGGGTCGAGTTGAAGCCCCAGGTCAGCGGCGCGGTGTTGGCGATCCTGGCCGCGGACGGCGCCGAGGTGGCGGTCGGGCAGGAGTTGCTGCGGATCGATCCGGCGACCTTCCGCGCTGCCGTTGACCGGGCGAGCGCGGCCCTGGCGGTGGCCACCGCCCGGCAGACCCAGGCCCGGCTGCGGCATGAGCGGGTCATCCGTCTGGTGGCCGACAACGTGATCAGTCAGCAGGAAGCCGACGACACCGCGGCCGGCTTGCTGGCCGCCGACGCCGAGGTGCAGTCCGCTTCGGCGGCGACCATCACGGCGCGGTTGGATCTTGACCACACCGTGGTCAAGGCGCCCATCGCCGGCCGCCTGGGCACCTGGGCGACCACCACCGGCAATCTTGTGCAAGGCGGCGGGCCGGTGCCGGCCACGTTGCTGTGCACCTTGGCCAGTACCGACCGGGTCGAGGTCGTCTTCGACCTGGACGAGGAGTCCTGGAACCGCCATGCCGCCCAACTGCGCACCGCGATCGCCGGCAGCGCGACGGTGCCGGTGCGCATCGGCCTGACCGGTGAGACGGGGCATCCCCATGCGGGCCGCATCATCTCGGCCGAGAACCGCATCGCGGCCCAGGGCGGCACCATGCGCCTGCGCGCCAGCATGCAAAACCCCGAGCATCGTCTGACCCCTGGCGCCTTCGCCCGGGTGCAGCTTGAGCTGGAAGCGCCGCGTGCGCGCCTGCTGGTGCACGAGCGCACGGTGTTGGCTCAGTTGGCGACGCGCTATGTGCTGCTGGCTGGGACCGCGACGGGCGGCGCGCCGGCGCCCACCAGCGTCCGTCCGGTGGTGCTGGGGGCACGGGTGGGCGAACTGCGCGTGATCGAGAGCGGACTGGCCGCAGGCGAAGTGATCGTGGCCACCAATCTGGCCAAGGTGCTCTTCCCCGGCATGCCGGTCATGACCGAGCCGGTGGACATGATCACCCTGGCCCCGGCCGCAACCGCACCGGCTTCGGCCAGCACGGCCACGCCATGAGGCTGCCCCATTACTTCATCGACCGGCCGATCTCGGCGTCGGTGCTGTCGCTGCTGATCACCCTGATGGGCGCGCTGGCGATGTGGCGCCTGCCGGTCTCAGAATATCCCGAGGTGGTGCCCCCGACCATCACCATCAATGCCGCCTATCCTGGGGCCAGTCCCGAGACCATCGCCGCCACGGTGGCCGGGCCGCTTGAACAGCAGCTCACCGGCCTGGATGGCATGCTCTATCTGTTCAGTCAAAGCATGCCCGACGGGGTCATGCAACTGACCTTGACCTTTCGCATCGGCACCAACCTGGATGCGGCCCTGACCGAGGTGCAGAGCCGCGTCCAGCGCGCCACCGCACGCCTGCCGGACGAGGTCCGGCGGCTAGGCGTCACCGCGGGGAAGAGCACCCGCAATATGCTGATGGTGGTGCATCTGGAATCGCCGGACGACAGCGTGGACATGCTCACCCTGTCGAACTACGCGCGGCTGAACGTGCGTGACCAGTTGCTGCGCATCCCGGGGGTGGCCGACGCGCTGGTCTTCGGGGCTGGCGAGTACGCCATGCGCGTGTGGTTGGACCCCGAACGCATGACCGCCCGTGGCCTGACCCCCGCCGAGGTGGTGGCCGCGATCCGCGAGCAGAACGCCCAGGTCGCGGCCGGGACCTTGGGACAGCAGCCGGTGCCGGGACAGACCGGCTTCGAGTTCAGCATCACCACCCAGGGCCGCTTGACCGACATCGACCAGTTCAAGGCCATCATCGTCCGCCGGACCGCCGAAGGCGACCTGCTGCGCCTGGGCGACGTGGCCCGGGTCGAGCTGGGCGCCAACAGCTACAGTCTGCGCTCGCTGCTGGGTACCAAGGCGGCTGATGGCAGCGTGCGGGTGAACAACGCCACCGCCTTGCCAATCCTGCAATCACCAGGGTCCAATGCCCTGGAGGTCTCGTCGGCGGTACGTGCTACCCTCGATCGCTTGTCGGCGCAGTTCCCGGCCGGGGTCAGCTACCAGGTGGTCTATGATCCCACCCAGTTCATCCGCGCCTCGATCCGCGCCGTGGTCAACACCCTGCTTGAGGCCGTACTGCTGGTGGTGCTGGTGGTCATCGTCTTCTTGCAGACCTGGCGTGCCTCGCTGATCCCCCTGCTGGCGGTGCCGGTGTCGATCATCGGCACCTTCGCGGTGATGTTGCCTCTGGGTTTCACCATCAACGCCCTGTCGCTGTTCGGGCTGGTACTGGCCATCGGCATCGTGGTGGACGATGCCATCGTGGTGGTCGAAAACGTGGAACGGAACATCGCGCTGGGTCTAAGCCCGCGTGATGCCACCCGCAAGGCCATGACCGAGGTCAGCGGGCCGATCCTGGCAACCTCGCTGGTGCTATGCGCGGTGTTCGTCCCCACTGCCTTCATCAGCGGCCTGACCGGACGCTTCTACCAGCAGTTCGCCCTGACCATCGCCATCAGCACGGTGATCTCGGCCCTCAACAGCCTGACCCTCAGCCCGGCCCTGTGCGCCCTGCTGCTCAAGCCGCATCATGGCCGCAGTACCCCCGGCGGCGCGGCCCTAGGCTGGTTTTTCCGCGGCTTCAACCGCATGTTTGGCGCCGCCGCGGTCGGCTATGTCGGCTTCACCCGGCGGGCCGTGCGTTTCAGCTTCATTTCGTTGATCATCTACGGCGGCCTGCTGGTGCTGACCTATGGCGCCTTCCGCGTCACGCCCGGCGCGTTCATCCCGGAACAAGATAAGGGCTTTTTGATCGCCGCAGCGCGCCTGCCCGAGGGGTCAAGTCTGGATCGCACCACCGAAGTGATCCGGCGCATGAGCGAGGCGGTGCTGAAGGACCCGGCCGTGGACGGTGCAGTGGGATTCCCGGGCCTGTCCTTCAGTGGCTTCACCAATGCCCCCAATGCCGGCCTGGTGTTCATCCGTCTCAAGCCCTACGAGGAGCGCCCCGGCTCTGCCAATTATGCACCGATGGTGGTGGGGCGGCTGATGGGCTCGCTGTCGCAGATCCCCGATGCCTTCATCCTGGCCCTGAATCCGCCGCCGATCATCGGCCTGGGCCAGGCGGGTGGCTTCAAGCTGTTCCTGCAAGACCGCGCCAATCTTGGGCTGCCGGCCCTGCATGCCGCTAGTCAGGCGGTACAGGGCGCGGCCCAGCAGCATCCCGACCTGGGCTTGGTCTACAGCTTGTCGTCCCTGGGCGTACCCCGGGTGCAGGTCGACGTGGATCGCGAGAAGGCGGTCGCCCAAGGTGTGCCGATCAGCGAGATCAACGCGGCCTTGCAGGGCTATTTCGGTTCGATTTACGCCAACGACTTCAACCGCTTCGGGCGGGCCTGGCAGGTCACGGTGCAGGCCGACGCCCCCTTCCGCCTGGACGCGGAGGCGGTGCGGCGCATCAGCGTGCGTGCGGCCGATGGGCGCATGGTGCCGCTGGCGGGCTTCGTGACCCTCAGCGAAGTCGCCGGCCCCGACCGGGCCATGCAATATAATACCTATCCAGCCCTGGATATCAGCGGCGGAGGTAAGCCGGGCGTCTCGGGCGATGCCGCCCAGGCGGCCATGGAAGAGGTCTTGAAGGCAACTTTGCCGCCGGGCATCGGCTGGGAATGGACCGACCTTACCTATCAGCAGGTGCTGGCGGGCGACACCGCCACCTACGTATTCCTGGTCTGCATGCTGCTGGTGGTGCTGGTGCTGGCGGCGTTCTACGAGTCCCTGGTCCTACCCCTGGCCATCGTCGCCATCGTGCCCACCTGCCTGCTGTCGGCCTTGGCCGGGGTGTGGCTGTCCCACGGGGACAACAATATCATGACCCAGATCGGCCTGCTGGTGCTGGTCGGTCTGGCGTGCAAAAATGCCATCCTGATTGTAGAGTTCGCCCGCGAAGGTGAGCTGCGCCGCCACCTGGATCCGGTCACCGCCGCCCTCGAAGCCTGTCGTCTGCGCCTGCGTCCCATCGTCATGACCAGCCTCGCCTTCATCTTCGGCGTGCTGCCCCTGGTGCTCGCCACCGGCGCCGGCGCCGAGGTCCGCAGCGCTACCGGCGTGGCGGTCTTTGCCGGCATGATCGGCGTGACGCTCTTCGGCCTGGTACTGACCCCGGTGTTCTACGTGGTGCTGCGCAAGCTCTTCCCCGGCCCGCTGCACCACGCCGGTCTGGAGCACAAGGGCGAGCCAGAGCCGGAGTGAGGCGAGAGTCTGTCAAGAAACCCTACAGGCTGGCCACGGGCAGAATCACCAAGCGTTTTGCGGGTTACTTGGTCGCTGCGGTGCCAGAGTCAGCCAGGCCAGCCGGGACTTCGGCGGGGATGGTCTGCAGCAGCTCATGGGCCTGCACGCGGGCGGGACTCGAGGAGGTGCTGTCGACGGCGGCGGACAGGATCATGCGGGCAGCGCGCTGCAGGGCAGTGACGGTGGCCAGCTTTTTGGGGTCGCTGTCCGCGCTTTTTGCCAAGTCGTCAGCCTCTTTGGCCAGCAGGCGGCCGGCGTGCCAGCGGGCCTCGCATTTGCCGTCTTCGCTGCCGAAGGGCATCAGGTCGATCTTGACCAGTTCCACCAGGGCGGCACTGGGATCGGTCTCGACCAGGCAGAGGCCGCGCAGCAGCTGCACTTCGCTCAGCTTGCCTGGATCCCCAGCGTACTCGACCGCGATACGGTCAAGGATGGCGATGGCGTCC
>JBBQTJ010000252.1:0-5183 GCA_038213315.1 Planctomycetota bacterium | reverse complement strand
CCCTACTGTCAGCGTCGTTCCTGCGCCCGATACCTGAGCAAAAGATAACGCCCGTCGCTGGAGGCCACCACCTCTACCACGATGAAGCCGCCCGTGGGGGCCAGATGATAGCTGTCGCCGTCTACTACGATGGCGTCGCCGATGCGAACCGCCTGGGACGCGGGAAAAATCTTCAGGAAGGAGTCATCAGTGGACGCAATCAGACCATTGCTGCCAGCCTTGGTCCCACGCGGTGGAGCATCATCGCGAGGTGAGGCGCAGGCCGAGACGAGCAGCAGCCCCGACAACCCTGCGCAGGCTGACGCTCGCCTGGCAGCGTGGGCCAAGTGCAGCCTCAGCGTCCGGCGGCCAGCTTCAGCATATCGCCCAGGGCGGCGGGACTTTCAGCAATGTAGACGCCGGCGGCGCGCATCGCGGCGAACTTCGCTTCGGCGGTGCCGGTATTGCCGCTGACGATGGCGCCGGCGTGGCCCATGCGCTTGCCCTTGGGGGCGCGGGAGCCGGCGATGAAGCCGACCACCGGCTTGGTGACGTACTCTTTGATGAAGGCGCAGGCGCGCTCTTCGCTGTCGCCGCCGATTTCGCCGATCATGATGATCTGCTCGGTCTGGGCGTCATCCTGGAAGAGTTTTAGGCAGTCGATGAAGTCCAGGCCCTTGATCGGGTCGCCACCGATGCCGATGCAGGTGCTCTGGCCCAGGCCTGCCTTGGTGCTCTGGAACACGGCTTCATAGGTCAGGGTACCGCTGCGGCTGACGATGCCGGTGCTGCCCTTCTTGTGGATGTAACCCGGCATGATGCCGATTTTGCACTCGCCCGGGGTGATGATGCCGGGGCAGTTGGGCCCGATCAGCACCGACTGGCTGGCGGCTAGGCGGCTTTTGACCCGGTACATGTCCTTGGCCGGGATGCCTTCGGTGATCGCCACGATCAGCGGCATGCCCGCGTCGATGGCTTCGAGGATGGCATCGGCGGCGGCCGGCGGCGGCACGAAGATCATGGAGGCGTTGGCGCCGGCCTGGCTCATCGCTTCGGCGACGGTGTTCCACACTGGATAGGGATTGTTGTTCTCGCCCTGCCACGCTACGCCACCTTTGCCAGGCGTCACGCCGCCAACGAAGGTGGTGCCATAGGCGATGGCGCCGTTCGAGTGGAAGGTGCCGACTTTGCCAGTGATACCCTGGCAGATGAGGCGGGTCTTCTTGTTAACCAGGACGGACATGGGGTGCTCGCGAAGGATGTGAAGGGGGGTGCAATGGCCAGGACTTCAGAATCAGCGACGCGCAGGCTTGCGGGTGGCGCGGCGCGCCGAGGTCGCCTTCTTGGCTGACTTGGCGAGGGGGGCCTTGGCCTTGCCGGTCTTCTTCAGTTGCTTGGTCACGGCCTTCTTGGTCGTCTTCGCGTGCGCCGGTGGCCGGACGGACTTTTTTGCCTTCTTGGGCAGGGCAGCGGCCTTCTTGACCGTCTTCTTGGTGGACAGCTTCGCGGCCTTCTTGGGCACGTAGGCGATGGCGGCGGGTTCGGGCAGGGCGGCGCGGCGGGCCAGACCCTTGGACACGCGGTAGTCGTTGGCGGCCTTGGCGGCCTTGATGCAGCCGTCCTTCAAGTCTTCGGCGGCAATCACCGCCAGGCCGGATTCGGCGATGATCTTCTTGCCCAATTCGACATTGGTGCCTTCGAGGCGCACCACCAGGGGACGGTCAAGGCCGACCTCTTTCACAGCAGTCAGCACGCCATTGGCGATGGTGTCGCACTTCATGATGCCGCCGAAGATGTTGACCAGGATGGCCTCAACGGAGGGATCTTTGAGGATGATCTTGAAGGCGGTGGTGACCTTCTCGGCGGTGGCGCCGCCGCCCACGTCAAGGAAATTGGCGGGAAAAGCGCCCTGATTTGCACCGTACTGGGCGATGGCATCCATGGTCGCCATGGCCAAGCCGGCCCCGTTGACCATGCAACCGATGTTGCCGGTCAGCTTGACGAAGGCCATGTCGTGGCTCTTCGCCTCCAGCTCGGCGGGGTCTTCTTCGTTGGGGTCCAGCATCGCGGCGATGTCGGGATGGCGGAACAGCGCGTTGTCGTCGAAGGACATCTTGCTGTCGAGGGCTACCACCTGGTCGTCGACGGTGACCACCAGCGGATTGACCTCCAGCATGTCGGCGTCGGTCTCGATGAAGCACTTGGCCAAAGCCTGGGCGGTTTTGATGAAGGCGCCGACCTGCACCGGCGTCAGGCCGATCTGGAAGCCCAGGCGGCGGGCCTGGTAGGCGCCCAAGCCGGCGTGGGGATCGAAGTGGGTCTTGAGGATCTTCTCGGGGCTGTGCTCGGCGACTTCTTCGATGTCCATGCCGCCTTCGCTGGAGACCACCAAGACCGGCAGGCTCTTGGCGCGGTCAAGCAGGATCGAGAGGTAGAGCTCTTTGGCGATGCGGCAGCCGTCTTCGACATAGATGGTCTTGACCTGCTTGCAGCCGTCGCCGGTCTGCTTGGTCTTGAGGAAGTTGCCCAGCAGCTTGGCCGCCATGGCCTGGGCGTCGGCGGGGGATTTCACCACTTTCACGCCGCCTTCCATCACCACGGTGGTCATGGCCTCGTCGGCATAGACCGTGCCCTTGCCGCGGCCACCGGCGTGGATCTGGCTCTTCACCACCACCACGGGGCTGCCCAGTTCGCGGGCCGCAGCCTCAGCTTGCACCGCGGTGGTGCAGGCGATGCCGCGCAGCACCGGCACGCCGTGGGCCTTGAACAACTGCTTGCCTTGAAATTCATGGATCTTCATCGGGTGGGTCCAGGGGAGGGCAGCACCATGCAGGCCGGACAGGCATTTGTCCACCGCTGGTCGGGCGCATGGTCACCCACGTCCGTTGCATGGATTGCACAGATGGTTGTGCGACGCTGATCAGGATCCAGGCTGCCAGCATGACCCAGGTCGTCGTGCCGTTGAGCGGCCCCACCGCCACCGTGATCGCCCAGGCTGAAGTCGCTAAGCGCGCCGGCGCCGATGTGGTCGAGCTGCGCCTGGACCGCTGCCCAGCGCCGCAGGAAGTTTTGTCCGCGTTGGAGCGCCTGCCCCTGCCGGCCCTGGTCACTATTCGCCACGCTAGCGAGGGTGGCGGGTGGAGCGGCAGCCCCGCAGATCGGGCGGCGCTGTATGCCGCTGCCGATGGCCGGGCGGCGATGATCGACGTTGAATTGCAGCATTTTGCCGACCTCCGTTGGCGTCCTGCGCGCAGTCGCCTGGTGCTCTCGTCGCATGATTTCTCGGGACCGGGCGGCGATCTACCTGCCACCATCGCCACAATGCGAGCCGCCGGGGCCGATATCCCCAAGGTGGCGATCACCGCACGCGACGCCGCTGACTTGGCACTGGTCCGCAATCTCTACTCCGGAGCCAGCGCGCCGCTGGTGGCCATCGCCATGGGCGAGCACGGTCTGCCCAGCCGCCTGCTAGCTCAGGCCTGGGGGGCCGCCTTCACCTTCGCCCGGCTCGATGAGGATGAGGGCAGTGCGCCTGGCCAGCCCACCGTGGGTGAACTGCTCGGCCGCTATCGACTGCGCAGCCAGCGGGCCACCACTGCCGTCTATGGCGTTATCGGCAGTCCGGTGGCCCACAGCCTGTCCCCCCATATCCACAATGCGGCCTTTGCCCATGAGGGCCGGGATGCCGTCTATGTGCCGTTCCGGGTCGAGGATCCGCTCGCATTCTGGCAGGCCTGCGGCGCGTGGATCGCGGGGCTGTCGATCACCATCCCGCACAAGCATGACCTCATCTCGTTGATGTCGGGCCTTGAAGAACCGGTGACGCGCATCGGCGCGATGAACACCATTTATCGCTCCGACGACGGTCCGATCGGCGCCAATACGGATGCCGTGGCCATTCAGCACTGCCTTGAACAAGAACTTGGTTCGCTGGCCGGACGCCGCGTTCTGATATTGGGCGCGGGCGGAGTCGCCAAAGCCATCGCCCATGCCGTCCAAGAGCGCGGTGCCCAGGTGATGATCACCAATCGCTCCCGCGACCGTGCCGAGGTCCTCGCGGCGGAAGTCGGCGGCACCGCCATCGACGACCGCATCGCCGCCGGCACTCCCTATGACGTGCTCATCAACGGCACCTCCGTGGGCATGGGCAAGCCCGACGAAAGCCCGTGGCCCGCCACAGCCCATCATCCCGGCACGCTGGTCTTCGACACCGTCTACACCCCGCTGGAAACCCGCTTCCTGAAGGATGCCCAGCGCGCCGGCGCCGGCACCATCTGTGGACTGCAAATGTTCATCGCCCAGGCCGCGGCCCAATACGACCGCTGGTTCGGCCGCGCCGCGCCGGTGGAGCTGATGCAGAGGGTGGCTTTGGAGCGGCTGGGGGGGTAGGGTTGGGAAATGCTCGAATGCTCGAATGCTCGAATGCTTGAATGCTTGAATGCTTGAATGCTCGAATTGGGAATGATTGAGGGAGATGCTTGGTCACTGGTTCACCAATAAAAAAAGCCCTCGGTTTATCACCGAGGGCTTGGCGCGCCGGGGAGGACTCGAACCTCCAACCTACAGATCCGTAGGACCGTCCAGACACCCTAACCCTCAGACTCCCAAATACACCCGAGTGTTCCTGTTACTTGACTTACGTCATGGGATGGGATGATCCATCCCACCGCAGGACTCCCCAAATACCCCGTCTATCCCACCGCCGGTGGGATAGCGGTGGGATAGGATCAGGCCGGTGGGATGGAGAAGCGATGCCCGCAGCCGACCCCAAAACCAAGTTTTCATTCACGGAAAAGCTGATCCGCGACTGGAAGGTTCCCAAGGCGGGGCGCGTGCGTCTCAAGGATGTGGGCGGGGCAGAAAGCCTGCCTGGCCTGTTGTGTTACGTCACCCCCAAGGCCAAGGGCTTCTACTTCCGAACCAATGCCAATGGCAAGCCGGTAGAGCTGCGCCTGGGGACCTGGCCATCCCTGACGGTTGAAGCGGCGCGCGCCATGGTTAAAGGAACCCGGGGGATGAAAGGCGTGGCTGCCGACCCCGTGGCCGCTGCCCAGGCCCGGCGGTCGATCCGTGAGGAGTCGACCCTGGCCGAGCTGTGGGCCTGGTTCGTGCGCCATCATCTGCCGACCCTCCGCGCCTCTACGCGCCGCCGCTATGAGGATTCCTGGCGTCTGCATCTGATGCCGGGCCTGGGCTCCAAGCGC
>JBBQTJ010000251.1:0-5209 GCA_038213315.1 Planctomycetota bacterium | reverse complement strand
TTCAGCCCAACTGCTGTAATCTGACCAAGCGGGCGTAATCGCCATCAGCGGCAACCAGGCTGGCGTGGGTTCCTTGCTCTAAAACTTGGCCGCGCCTGGCGTGGTCCTTGCCGCCCAAAACGTAAATCAAGTCAGCGTGCTGCACCGTGGCCAGGCGGTGGGCGACGACGATGACGGTGCGGCCCTTCATCAATTCGGTCAGGGCCAGCTGCACGTGGCGTTCGCTGTCGGCGTCCAGGGCGCTGGTGGGTTCGTCCAGCAGCAGGATCGGTGCATCGCGCAGCAGGGCGCGGGCGATGGCGATGCGCTGGCGTTGGCCGCCAGACAGACGGCCACCCCGGTCGCCGACCGCGGTGGCATACCCCTGGCCGCCTTCGAGTTGCAGAATGGCCTCGTGGACGTGGGCGCGACGGGCGGCTTGTTCGACCTCGGCGACGGTGGCCTCGGGACGGCCATAACGGATGTTCGCCAGGATGGTGTCGTCGAACAGGAAGCTGTCTTGGCCGACGATGGCGAACAGGCTGGCGAGGGAAGTCAGCTGCAGGGCCCGCACGTCGGTGCCGTCGATGGCGATGCGGCCGCCGGTGACGTCGTGGAAGCGCGGGATCAGGTCAAGGATGGTCGTCTTACCGGCGCCGGATTCGCCCACCAAGGCTACGGTCCGTCCAGCGGGGATGCTGAGGTCGACGCCGCGCAGCACCTCATCGCCGTCGCTGCGATAGCGGAAATGCACATCCTCAAGCGTGATGGCCTGCCGCGGTGCGGTGGCCGGGCGGGCGTCGGGTGTTTCGGTGATGGTGGCGGGCCGGTCGATGACCGCGAAGACCCGTGCGGCGCAGGGCAGGTGCTCTTGCAGGTCACCCCACACGCGCACGGTCTCGCGTAGGCGGGTGATGGTCAGACCCAGGCAGCCGATGGCGACGATGAGGGTGTCGCTGGCCACCAGCGAGCGCGCGAACAGCCAGGCGCCCAGCAGCATCGCGCCGCCGGCCAAGACGAAGATGGCCGCGGCGGTCACCCCGTCGGACACGGCCCGGGCGCGCACCAGGCGCATATTGGCGGTGAACAGCTGCTGATTGTGGCCCTGATAGCGCAGGGCCTCGCGCTCGGCCGAGCCCATCGCTTTGACCACGCGGATGCCGGCGGTGATCTGCTCCAGTACGCCCAGATTGGCGGCCAGGGTGTCGCGGGCCTGGTTTGACCGGCGACGGGTGCGCTTGACCAGGGGGATGACGCCGATGATGACCGGCACCAGCACCACCACCAGGCCGAGTCCAAGGCGCCAGTCCAGCCAGCAGGCCATGGCGATGAAGCCGATGATCTCGAGCGGGCGTTGCAGCAGGCGGCCATAGAGGTGCTGCTGTACCTTCAGTACCCCGGATAGGTCCGAGGTGAGGCGGGTCAGCATTTCACCACGCGAGAGTTCGCTGTGATAGGCCAGGTCCAGGCGTACCAGATGGCTGAGGACGCGATCGCGCAGGCTGCGCATGGCCAGGTTCGCCACCCGCTGCCCGGCCCACCAGGCGAGGTAGGCCGCCGCCAGGGCCAGGGGCGAGAGGCTGATCAGCAGCCAGCCGAGGTCGCCGACGCCGCGGGCGGTCTCGGCCAGGACCGCAGGATCGGGATTGCGCTGAAACAGGGCCATGAACGGGCCCAGCTTGGCCAGCAGCAGGGTGAGCAGCCCGCCGTTGATCGCCGAGGCCGTGAGGCTGAGCAGGATCATCCAACGGAACCGCCATCCCTGGATGAGGATGCGTCGCAGCAGGGCAGTGTCGCCAACAGGCATCTGCACCTTGTATGGCTGCCCGGACGGGCGGAAGGCCCGGCCGCTGGACCGCGCGGCGGCGGCGGCATGCTCCGCCCCTCCATGAGCGAACTCTCTGAGCGATTGAAGCATGTCGAAGGCCGCCTGACGACCTTTGCCAAAACCGTGTCCCTGCCCCAGAAGCTGCTGGAAGCGGCCAAGCTGGAGGCGCGCATGAGCGAGGCCGACTTCTGGACCGACCAGCTCCGGGCGCAGCGCCAGGTGGCCGAGCTGAAAACCCTGAAGGCGGTGGTCGATCCCTACCAGACCCTTTTTCAGGGCCTGAAGGACGCGGCCGAACTGCTGGAGATGGCCGAAGGCGAAAACGACCAGGACTCGATCGCGTCGGTGTCTGCGGATGCCGACCGCTTCGTGGCCCAGATCGACGCGCTTGAACTTCGCCTGGCCCTGGGCGGACGCTATGACAACAGCGACGTCTTCCTGACCATCAAGCCCGGCGCGGGCGGCGTCGAGGCGATGGACTGGGCGGGCATGCTCTTCCGCATGTACAGCAATTACCTGACGCGCGCCGGCTATACCATCGAGGTGGTCGACATGTTGCCTGGCGAAGAGGCCGGCGTGAAGACCTGCGTGATGGCGGTGCGCGGGTCCAATGCCTACGGCTTCCTGAAGGCCGAGATGGGCACGCACCGCCTAGTGCGCATGAGCCCGTTCAATGCCGATGGCAAACGCCAAACCAGCTTCGCGGCGGTGGAAGTCACTCCTGAGATTGACGACGTCGGCGAGGTCGTGATCGACGACAAAGATCTCAAGGTCGACACCTACCGCGCCTCGGGTGCGGGTGGCCAGCACGTCAACAAGACGGACTCGGCCGTGCGCATCACCCACATGCCCACCGGCATCGTGGTGTCCTGCCAGACCGATCGCAGCCAGATGCAAAACCGCTCGCGCTGTATGAAAATGTTGAGCGCGAAGATCCTGCAGATGCGCGAAGTCGAACGCCTCGATGAGTTGAAGGATCTGAAAGGCGAACGCGGCACCATCGGCTGGGGCCATCAGATCCGTTCGTATTTCTTGCAGCCCACTCAGATGGTCAAGGACCTGCGCACCGGCTACCAGACCAGTCAGGCTTATACGGTGCTTGATGGCGAATTGCAGCCGTTTATCGATGCTTACTTACGTTGGGTCATTGCTGGGCGGCCGGATCGGCGGCAGCAGGGGAAGGATGAGGAGTGAAGGCTTGAATGCTCGAATGCTCGAATGCTTGAATGCTTATTGAACTTACAGCGAGGGTTTATGGATCCTGACTTTTCTCATGCTGCCGGGTTTTTGGCTGGTGTCGTCATGGCCATCATTGGCCATCTTCGTGTCAGTGGGTTCAGCGCCCATGCTGGGATGGTGGTTAGCTGGGGTATGGTCCTGCTTTTCTGGGGTGTTGGCGGGGGTCTGATTGGCTTGAAGAATCCTGCACAGTATGGTGATGCCATGGTTTGCGGAGCGCTGGGCTTGGTGCTTTGGCCGCTGGTCTTGTACGTCGGGCGTAAAATCCACTAGTGTGGTGAGCTGAAGATTGAGTCAGTTTCCTCGACAGCTTACCTCTGGGCTTATCCGACTTGGCTCCACCATGCTGTGAGCTGCGCGGGTGAGCCGATCAGGCGTTCGCGATCGTGACTATGTCCGATCAGCTCACTGCGTACGGCTTGACGTAGGCGTTCTCGGGGGGCGGTCCATGGCGGCAGCGTGAACCAGCGGGAGCGGGGCAGGCTGCGCAGGGTGCGGGCCAGGGCGGCGAGCGGGCGGTTGGGGGCGACGGGGACCTCTAGGGCGTCGGCCAGCAATGGGGCTAACTGCTCTACCTCGGCGATCAGGATCGTTGGCGTGGGCACGGGCGTTGGCGTGCTTTTGAAGGCCGCAGCTTGCTGCCATCGTGCGCCCCAGGGCGGCTGGTCGCGGTGGCGCGCCATGGCGGCGACGCGCTCGGCCAACAGGTGGTGGTAGGCGCCGCGCTGGGCCAGCCACACGTCGCCCAGGGCCAGCCAGGTTTTTTCTATTTGGCGCTGGATGAAGTCGCCCGCGTCTTCGTGGTCGCCGGGGCCACCGGGGATGCCGGCCAGACGCCAGCGGGCGAACAGTATGCCGCAGGCGCGATTCAGCAGCAGGCGGCCCCATTCGCTGGGCTCGACGTGATCGAGCCGGCGGTCGCGCAGGGGAGCCAGGACGCCGCCATCGCCGAGCACCAGGCGATGGCCTTGGCCCAGCTCGTACCAGGTCAGGGCCGGGGGCAGGCGCGGAACCCGTCGCACGTGCAGTGGCGTCACGTCCACATGCACGAAGCAGCGCGGGGACCATTCGGCGGCTACGGCGGCGCAGGCGGCGGCGGCGACGCTGGCCGGTAGGCGATGGATCAGCACCAGATCATAATCGTTGTACGGGCGCACGTCGCCTTGGCGGCGGTCGATGCCGCCTTCGCCGCGGCCGTATCCGCCGCCCAGGGCCAGGCAGACCAGGCCTTGAGGCAGACGCTGGCGCAGGCTGGTGGCGATGCCATCCAGGTGGCGGGTGAGCAGCGCGTCGAAGCCGGCATCCGCCGGGCGGCGGTGGGTGTGATCGGCGCTGCTGAGTACAGGAAAGCGGCCCAGACTGCCGGCGCCATGGCGATGCCGCCACCCGGCCCAGGCGCCCTGCCAATGTCCGGACAGCTGGGCCCAGCGGTGGTGCAGCAGGGAGCCCAGCGCCCGGCGATGACCACGGCGAATCAGGCGCAGGCCATCCCGCAGGCTGCGCCGCAGCCAGGGTAACCACCAGCCGCGCAGGCGTCCCGGCGGCGCCTGGGTGGCCAGCATGGCCAGGGCCGCGGCATCGCCGAAAGCGCGACGGCGGAACTGCACGGCAGTGAGGTCGTGACTGTGCGCCACCACGGCCGCCGGCACATAAGCGATGCGCCAGCCGCGCTGCATGGCCCGGGCGCTCCACACCGCATCTTCGGCAAAAGTCAGGCGGGGATCGAAGGGCTCCTCGGCCCAGGCGGTCCGGCGGACCACGCAGCAGACCATGCTCAGCCACGTGGCGCCCGGCCCCAGTTCGGCACGCCGGTCGAAGGCCTGCTCCAGATCCAGGCAGGCGATGGGGCCCGCGCCAGGATGGGGTATTTGCCGGGCAAATGCGGCGGCGGCGCGCGCATCTTTCAGCAGCTCGTCGACCAGAGTGGCCAGGGTCGTTGGCGTCGCCAGCACCGCATCGCTGTTGAGGAAGGCGACCACCTCGCCCTGCGCCCAGGCCATGCCCTGATTCAACACCGCGCTGCTGAGGTAGGCGCCTGGCTCCAGGGCCTGCAACGCATGTCCGGCCGCGGCCCCGCCGTGGTCGGCGATGAACTCCATCAGCAGCGGTACCGAGCCATCGGTCGAGGCGCTGTCGATCACCAACAGGCGCCAGCGCACACCC
>JBBQTJ010000250.1:0-5242 GCA_038213315.1 Planctomycetota bacterium | reverse complement strand
ACGGTGGACGCCACCGCCTGAACTCGTTTGGCACGCCGCTGGCGTAGCCTCTTCTGTCCCACCGCTCCCTTGATGAGGATCGCACCATGCAACGCTCGCTCTACACCGGTGTTTCCGGCCTCAGCAACCACCAAGCCATCCTCGACGTTTCGGCCAACAACCTCGCCAACGTCTCGACCAACGGCTTCAAGGCGAGCCGCATCAGCTTCGCGACGGCCTTGAACCAGACCAATTTCGCCGGTGCGGCCCCGACTGGAAACGTAGGCGGTACCAATCCGCGTCAGATCGGCCTGGGCGTAACCACCTCTTCGGTAGACGTGGACATGAAACAGGGCGCCTTGCTGTCGACCGGCAAGAACACCGACCTGGCGATCCAGGGTAACGGCTTCTTCCAAGTCTCGGACGGCACGCGCAGCTATTATACCCGCGTGGGCAACTTCAGCTTCGACAGCAACAACAGCCTGGTCGACCTGGGCTCGGGCAACAAGGTGCTGGGAAATCTGTTCGGTGAATCCAGCGATACCCAGCCAGTGGCCTTCAATGCCCCGATCACCATCCCCTCTGGCGCTTCGCTGCCCAGCAAGCGTACCAGCGAGATCACCTTCCAGGGCAATCTCAGCTCCACCTCAAAGGCTATTCAGGGCGAATCGGTTACCTCGCTCTTCCCGCTGGTCGACGAGACCACCAAAGAGAACGCCACCGAGTCGACCAGACTGAGTGACCTCGCTGGCTTTAAGGATGCCATCGATCCTGGTAATGCCGCTGCCGCCACCCAGGTCCGCACCCTCAATGTCTACGGCACACGCATGGATGGCGTCGGCTACACCGCAGCGGTCACCATCAACCCCTGGCGCGATTCGGTCAGCGATCTGGTCGCCCGCCTGAATAGCGCCCTGGTACAAGGCTCCAGCCGCTTCGGCTCGGTTGCGTTGGACAACGGCGCGCTGGTGGCTTCGGGCCAGGGCACCGGCACCAGTTTCTCGATGTTCCTCGGCGATGCGAACCCGACCGCCATGAGCGCCAACGATGCCGCCCTGGGCGGTGCGGTCGGCTACACCGGCGGCGCGGTAGGCACCACCGTGACCTTTGAAGCCGCCGTCGTCCCCGGTATCGCCTTGCCCGGCACCAACATCAACCGCATGCGCCCCCTCTTCGTCATGCCCGCGATTGATCTCAGCGCCCAGGCCGGCAAGTCCCTGACCGTCAGCGTGCAGGTGGATGGCACCACGGTCGGCAGCATGAATATTTCGGCCGCAGACTTTTCCAACGCGACCAGCAAGCGCACCTTTGTTCCGCCGTCCATGCCCGCCGTCACCGCCGCCTCGCAGATCACCTACACCATCAGCGGTGACCTGGACCTGGGGGGGGGCAATACCGTGGCCTACACCACCGCCTATGAGAACCAGGACGACCTCGCGCTGATGATCACCGATACTGATAGCGATAGCATCGTCGACATGTTCGACACCGGCAGCACTGCCACCAACAAGGACCCCAGCGCCTGGCAATACAGCGACGCCACCAACACGATGTTCGACTGGTACCGCACCCGCTTCGTACCCGAGACCGTGACCAGCTCCATCGAGGTCTATGACCCGCTGGGGCAGAAGCACCTGATCGAAGCGCGCATGTTCCGCAATGGCAGCAAGCCCGACCCGACCGATTCGACGCAGAATCGCTCGTCGTGGGACATGATTCTGGGCGTGCGCCCCGGTGAAGGCGCCATCATCGACGACCTGGTCAGCGGCATCGAGTTCGACCAGAAGGGCCGCTTCACCGGTGACTATGGCAAGACCCTTAAAGGCAACACCCTGGCGGACAACGGCTACGCCGGCGACCCGTCCTCGAAAACCATCCGCATCGACTGGAATTCCACTGGCACCTCCAGCCCCGCGACCATCGATCTGGGCCTTGGCGACGCCAACACAGTCAACGGGCTCACTGCCTTCGGCTCGCGCTCCAGCGCCACCGCCGTACGGCAGGATGGCTTCGCCGACGGCAAGCTCGATGCCCTGACGGTCAGCAAGACCGGCGACATCGTCGGCCTGTTCACCAACGGCATCAGCAAGAAGCTGGCCCAGGTGCAGCTGGCGACCTTCGCCAATCCCGCGGGCCTGACCCAGGTGGGCACCAGCCTGTGGGCCGAGTCGCCCAACAGCGGCCAGTCGATCCTGCGCGAGGCCGGCACCGGCGGCGCTGGCTACATCACCGCCGGCGCGCTGGAAGGCTCGAACGTGGACATCGCCAGCGAGTTCACCCGCCTGATCACCGCCCAGCGCGGCTTCCAGGTGAACGCGCGCGTGATCCAGACCACTGATCAGGTGCTGCAGGAATTGGCCGGGCTGATTAGATGAGCTCTGGTTATGGTTGATGGGGTATGGGGTTTGGTGAAAGCAGGTTATGGTTGATGGGGTATGGGGTTTGGTGAAGACCGCGCGACTGCTGGCGCAGTCACCATACCCCATACCCCATACCCCATTCATCATGACCCCGACGGCGCAGTCACTATACCCCAACAACCATAACCCATCCCCTTACCGATACGCCGGCAGCAACCTTTTTCCCACTCCCAGGGCCAAGACCGCCATCGCGGTGGTGTAGGCTGCGCCATGGACGGTTTCATTGTCCCCGGGGGGCGCGGGCCAACCGCCCTCCGCATCCTGATGGTCGCGGAGCACAGCTTCCAGAGCGGCGGTAGCCGCCACGCTGGCCGGGGTCGACATGCGTGACAGGGCCAGGGCGTCGTAGTAGGCCTGATAGAAGAACCAGGGTCCCTGCCAGATCAGCGGCTCGGCGATGATCCGGCCTTCGACGGCGCGGATCCGTTCGTCGTCCGGCTTGACGGCGAAACCCAGACCCACGACGGCAATGCCACGCAAGGCGCTGTGATCGCCCGGTTCCTCGTAGCCGACCTGGCCGGTGGTCGAGGTCATCCGGCGGACATACTCGACGGCATTGTCCAGCACGGTGGCCGGCACCTCGATGCCGACCTGGCCAGCGGCATGCAGCGATAGCAATTGCCACCCGGTCAGGCTCATATCGGCGCCATCGTCATCTGGCGTATATCGCCAACCGCCGGACTTGTGCCCGGACTTGGGACGTCGGGCTGCCGCGACCGTGACGCCCACCGCTTGCGTCAGGGCCAGACGGATGCGCTGATCAAGCTCGGCGTCGCCGGTCATCCCCAGGCTATGGGCCAAGGCCAATGTCGCGATGCCGTGGGAATACATGCGCCCGCCATCGAGGCGGCCGAAATAGCCCTCACGCTGGGCCATGAGGATCGCCGCCAAGGCCTGCCGCAGACGTGGGCCATGCGTGGAGTCGGCCGGGGTGATCCCCGCCGCCAGATGAGCGACGACGAAGAGCCCCGTCACGCCGACCTGATAGCGGTCCGCGATGAAACCATCCGCACCCTGATGGGCCCGCAGCCACGCCAAGCCGCGCGCCATGGCCATGTCGCTGGGTTGACGGGTGGCCAAGGCGTCGATCAGGGACTGGTCGTCACTGGCTGACGCCACCGTGGTCCCCAACACCAACGCGGTGAGAGTCAGGTAACCACGCTGCCGCCAGGCCCTAAGCACCCGTGGTAGGTTGTACGGTCCGCTCATCGGCCCTCCAGGCGCCGACGATAGGCGCGGATGGCATCTTGCTGCTCGGTCGGAAATTCCTCAAGGTATCGCAGATTCACCTGGCGCTGCTCGCCCTGGTCACCGCGCGTCCAGGCGCCCAGATCCATGCCCGCCCAACCGGTTACCGGTGCCGGCCCACTGCTTGGCTCGGACTGGGGCGGAACGGGCACGCTCACCGACTGCTGGGCTTGGGAATCCGGCTGCACCACCACCTCTGCTGCCGCGGTGGCACCCGCTACCACCCGCGCGATCAGGTCATCGAACAGCGGGTCGGCAGCGGCTGCGGCAGAACCACCATCGGCGATCATGGTGAGCTGCATCAGGCGGCGCGGACTGGGGGTGGGCAGCGCATCTAGCGCAACCGGTCGCTCCAATTCATCGGCCAGCCACACCGCTAGGCGACGCAACTGGGAGCTCTGCGTATCGTCGTCGCTGGGCTCGGGCGGTAGCAGCCCGGCGATCAGACCTTCGGCCGTCAGGCTGGCGATCGTCGCTGACAGCTCGTAGCCACGTACCACGGGCCAGACCCCAGCAGCTGGATCAGCGACCACGAAACCTTCCGACCCCAACCTGGCCTGCGTTTGGTGCAGCTTCCGCAGCATGTCCGCCTGGTGCGCCCGCGCCGCCAGCCATGCGGCGGCGGCGGGGATCTCCGCCTTAACGTTGCCCTCCAGCACCGCTCGCCACCAAGCGGTGCCGCCATCACCACTGACTGCCGCAGCCGCGCGGGCCGCTGCAATGCTCGCCTCAAGGTTCGCCACGGTCGCGATCATCGCCGCCGGCGCACGCGTTTCGGGCAGCATGTGCGCGCCGCTCGCCATGGCGGCAACCAACTCGCGGTTGACCGCGGCACGAGCGATGGCTCGGCGCGCCGCCTCAGCGAGCAATTGCCCGCGCAGGGCCGCGGCCGCCACAGCCGTGGCGCTGCGCTCATCCACGGCCGGCTGCAGAGCGGTCACGGCGGTCGCCAGGGTCGACGCTGGCACGTTGCTCGCATCCGCAGGCAGGGCCTCGACCATGGCCATCACTCCGGGCGCGTGGATCTGCTGCTCTAGCAACGCCTGCTGCAAGGCCGCCAAGGGCAGACCGGGGGCCAGCGCAGGCTTGGTCATCGGCAGCAGGTCGCGCAGCCGCTTGGCCTGGGTGCGGCGCAAGCCGGCGGGCGTGACCATGCCCACCGGCGCGGCGACGGCGGGTTGCCGTGGACCGGGCTCGCTGGCCAGCAGCACCCGCAGCGGGGTGTCGAGAGGAGCGCCCTGCGTCAGCGCCATGAGTACGGCTTCTGTGGCGTCAACGCGGCCCGCGGCCCCCTGTCCAGCCTCGGCCAAGGCGACCAGCACCGCACGGCGGGCCCGCCCCACCGCCTGGCGGTCCTCGACCGGCACTGCCGGCATGTCGGCAACCAGTCGAGCAAATGCCTCGTCCGCCCCAGGCGCCGGTCGCAGCGCGGGCAGGAACCAGGCAAGGTCACCGTCCAGCCGCGCGCTCGCCAGCACCTGCACGGTCGGTTCGAGGCCGGCCACCAGGGCGACCGCCAGGGCCCGTTGCCGGCTGGCGGCGAGCAGGCGTCCATCCACGGTAGCACGTTGCGCGGTCGCCAGATGGTGCCCGAC
>JBBQTJ010000249.1:0-5252 GCA_038213315.1 Planctomycetota bacterium | reverse complement strand
GGGCACCAGGGCGAGCGAGGGCGGGGGCTCGCCGGCTATGGCCGGGCGCAATATCCAGGCGCTGCCGCCGTCGCTGCGGGTGCTGGTCAGGCCGGCCATCGCGCCGGTGTATTTCACCGCGCCGCGGTCGAGGATGGTCACTTCGTCGCAGAGGTCGGCCAGTTCGGAGAGGATATGGCTGCTGATGAATACCGTTTTCCCGAGGCGCTGCAGCTCTTTCAGGATCTCCATCAATTCGATGCGCGCGCGGGGATCCAGGCCCGAGGCTGGCTCATCCAAGAGCAGCAATTGCGGATCGTGCACCAGCACCCGCGCCAGGGTCACGCGCTGGCTCATGCCGCGGCTCAGGCCCTTCACCGGATGGTCGATGCGTCCGCCCATGTCGGTCAGGGCCAGCACATCGTGCACCACCTGCCGGCGCTTCACCGGCGGCAGGCCATAGGCGGCGGCGAAGAAGTCGAGGTATTCGCCCACCGTCATCTGCCGGTACATGGTCAGGTGGTCGGGCATGAACCCGATGGTGCGGCGCACCGCCTGCGCATCCCGGGCCACGTCCTTGTCGAAGACCAGCACCTGGCCCTGCTGGGGCACCAGCAAGGTGGCGAGAATGCGTAGGCAGGTGGTCTTGCCCGCGCCGTTCGGCCCCACGAAGCCGTGGATAGAGCCAGCGGCGACGGTGAAAGATGCCCCGCACAGCGCCTGATGGTTGCCGAAGGAATGCTGTAGAACGGTGATGGCGATGGCGTTCATGACGGCCTCGTGCGAAGTGGACGGACAGTCTCAGGGGGCGGGAAGCATCAGCAGGACGCGTCCCGGCTGCTCACGGCCGTCGGCCAATTGCCAGGCCTCTGGCAGGTCGGCCCAGACCAGGATGAGGTGCCGAGGATCCGGCACGGCCCCGGTGCCGGGCAGGCCCAGGGCGCGGGCAAGGAGGAGATCCTGGGTGGAAGTCATGACCTCGGCGGCATCCTCGCCCGTGCCATAGCGCAGCCGTTGCAGCGTGGCGACGGCATTCCGTCCGGTCTGCTCCCCATCCCAGCCGGGCGATGCAATCCAGTTGTCGGAGTCATCGCGGCTCAAGGGCGTGAAGGCCCCGGCATGCCATTCCCAGACGTGGTGGATGGAAGGCAGTTCACCGGCGAGGTGGATGGCTGCGCCGCGCCGCTGCACCTGCACGTTTAGTCCCGCCGCGCCACCGCGCTGCCGCAACAAGCGCCGGCCCCACGGTGGCACCCGTCCGGCCAGGCTGGCCTGATGACCTGCGGTGGCCACCAGCGGCAGGCCGGCGTCATCGGCGTGACCAGTCCAGACGCCGTCACCGGGCACTTGCCAGCTCACTTGGCCGCCGGCTGGTTCCAGCACGGTCAGCCAACGATCAAGCACCCACCGCTCGGGGCCGGCGGCGGTGGCGATGACGACCTGGATCGCCCGCGGCGGAGCCCCGAACCCGCGGGAGGCCAGCACGGCGATGGCGGTGGTGCTGAGCAGGACCACGCCCAGCAGGACGCCATGCACGAGCAGCCAATGCCGCCGCCGGGCGAGCAGGCGCAGGCCAGGCCCAAGCACCAGGGCATAGACCACCAAGCCGGACAAGACCACGCCCCAAGGCACCTGCCGGTGCAGCGGCGAGCCCAGCCAACGGCCCAAGATGGTGTCAAATTCCCGCCAGTCGCTCTTATCGTCGGCCGCTTTCACCGGCATCGCGGTGGTGCTGGGCGTGGCGGGCGGCAGGTAGGTCAGCGCCGGTCGCGCCCCAGTGGCATCGGGTAGGCGTAGGATGCACCCGCCCGCCAGGGCCCAGTCGCTCACTGCTTGACGCTGCGCCGGGGTCCAGGCGGGCTCATGGCGCAAACGCAGTTCGCTCCACCCATCGAGGGCCCCGACGGTCGACGGCAGCAAGTCGGCGGGGAAGGTCGTCTCACCCGTTGGCCGTTCCTGCGGACCGCTGAGATACAGCACGCTGCTCGCGGACGGTTTTGGCACTTCCAGGCGATCGAGGTCCGGCCCACCCGCCACGCCCAGGCGCAGGGGGGCGCCGTCACACCAGGGCGCGAACACCGCCCAACGGCTACTGCCGCCCGCGCATTCCCACGCGGCCTGGTACACCATGCCCCCGCCCAGCCCATCATCCGCATGCAGCGTCAGCGCCGGCCCCACCGGCCGGTCCAGGTTGTTGTGCACTCGCACTGCACACAAGCCAAAGCGCCCACCGTTGTCCAACGGCGGCACCGCCCAGTGGACCTCAACCAGGTCCAGATCCGCCGCGCCAAGAGCTCCAGCAAGCAGCCAGCAAAGCCAGACGCCTGCGCGCATGACCCCGCGACCTCGCGACCCCGCGACCCCGCGACCTCGCGATCGTCCGACCCCGCGACCCCGCGACTCCGCGACTCCGCGACCTCGCGATCGTCCGACCCCGCGACAGTTGTTGTTCACCCCACCCTCCCCAGCCACTGATCCGCCATGGTCAAAGCCCGCCGACGCACGGCATACCACAGCAGGGCTTCGCAGGCCAGCACCGACAGGGCCGCCCACGCCGGCGTGGTGTCCGCACGACCGGTGAAGACCAAGCCCGCTTCCCACTGCTGCCACAGCGGGCTGCACCAGCGGATCAAGCCGACCAGATCCGCGGGTAGGGAATTTTCGGCGATGGGCGCCAGCACCAGGGGCAGCGCCAGCCAGCCCAGGAGCACCAGAATGGAGCTAGGGATGGCCGCCGCCGGATGGCTGGCGCGGGCGCCGATGCCCAGGCCGATCCACGCAGTCAGGCCGGTGCCCAGCACCAGGGACACGGCGGGCACGATCAGGTCGCCATATTCCGTCCCGGCATCGCCCCGACGAAAGACGCTGAGCACGGTCACCAGCACTACCGCCAGCATCACCAGAGGACGCCACAGCAGCATCGCCGCACGCATCTTCGAGCGCAGGATCGACGCGCTGGACAAGGGCGTTACCAGCAGCAGCGGCATCGCCCCGGTGGCCCGTTCGCGCCCCAGGCAGGTGGCGGCATTGATCATGACCAGGGCCGCCAGGGCCACATGGCAGGCCCCGGCGACGATTGGCGCCAGGGAGTGGTTCTGGATCAAGGTGGCCAGCAAGCCAACGCCGCCAATGGTCAGCATCCCGACAATCGGCAGCACCAGGCAACCGGTGAAGGGCCCGATGGCCAAAAAGCCAAGATTCACCGTGCGCCCGCCACGCCCCACATCGCGCCATGCCAGGGGATCGCTGTCGATGGTGGGCAGGACATTGCCCAGCCGCGCCGCCAGGCGGTACCACCACGGCGTCCACCAGCGGGCGTCCGGACGCAAGGTGACCGGATGGGGCGGCGGCACCACCGCACGGGTGGCGGTGAACTCCCGCGCCGCCTCGCGCAGCAGCAGGGCGCACACACCCAGGCCGCTGAACGACGCGGTCAGCCAGAACATCGGCTGATCGATCATGCCACTGTTCAAAGAAGCATACATCGCGAAGGGATAGGCCCCGGCCCACAGGCCCCAACCCGCCGCCGGGCCGGCCATGCCGCCCAGCACCAACGCCGGCACCGCCAGCACCAGCCCCGGCACCAGGCCCAGCATGATGAAGCCACGCACATAACCAGCCACCACCGCATCGCGCAGGCTGGTGGCGCGCACGCTGGCGGCCAGACCGAAGCTGCCCACCTGCGCCCCGGCCAACAGCAGGCAGCCCGCCGCGCCCACCAGCTTGCGCGTATCCACACCGCCAAAGGCGACCACGAAAGCGCACAGCGGCAGGGCCGCCGCCAGGCAGGCGCTCAACAAAGCCAAGCGCGACAGCAGCAACTGCAGCAGCAGGACCAAAGGCGACAGCCGGGTCAGGTGCAGCAGATCAAGGGTGCGCCGTTCCCGCTCTGCCGCGATCACCGGCGCCGTCAAAGCCGGCACCAGCAGGTACACCATCAGGAAGGCGCCCATGACGATGGCATCAAAAGCCGCACCACCTGCGCCCAGAGCGGTCAGGTCGCCCCGTGCCAAGCGCTCCGCCGGCACCCGCAGCCAACCCAGCGACAAGGCCAGCAGGACACCTGCCACCACCGCGCGCAGCACAAAGGTGCGCGGACGTTCAGCATCACTGATCAGGTCGCGGGTGAGGAGGGGGAGCATGGGAACGGGTTATGGGGTTTGGGTTATGGGATATGGGTCGAGGAAGAGGTGCGGGGGCAGAGGTTGTTCATCGTGGGGCGAGGAGGCGATCAGCTGAAAAGAAAAAACGTCGCACAGCAGAAAGCTGTTCACCATATCCCATAACCCGTTCCCGGTCGAAGGATGTCCACCATACCCCATAACCCATCAACCATAACCTGATAATCACCTCCACCTCTGCCCCACTCGCCGCACCACCGGCGGCTTCGTCGTGGGCGAGGTCGCGCCGGGTCTCCAGGGGCCGACGGGCCAGGCGGCGGGCTCGGATTTTTTAGCTGCTTCGGCGACCGTCGCTTCGGCGCGGCTGCTGAGGGCGACGAAGGCGCTTTCCCAATCCTGATCCAGGGGCTGGAAGCGGGTCAGGCGGGCGCCGGCGGCGACCAGGGCGGCGTGCAGGCGGTCGAGGGCGTCATCGTCGCTGACGGTGACTTCCAGACGATCCCGTTCCTGACCGCTGAGCGTGATGCCGTCCAGACCGGCCAGGGCGGCGGCGTGGCCGGTGATGCCGGGGCCCTCGACCGCGATGGTACGGTGCAGGCCGGCCTGCACGAAGAGTTCATCGGCGCGGCCGGCCAGCAGGTGCTTGCCCGAGACCAGCACCGCCAAGTGGGTGCACAGACCGGCCAGGTCGCGCAGCACGTGACTGCTGATCAGCATGGTCCGGCCCAGGCGGTGCAGCTCGGCCAACAGGGCGCGGAAATCGCTGCGCGCCTGCGGGTCCAGACCCTCGGCCGGTTCATCCATAAGCAGCACCTGCGGATCGTGCAGCAGGGCCCGGGCCACCGCCAGGCGCTGCTGCATGCCGCGTGAGAGCTGATCCACCAGGGCGTGACGCTTGTGGGTCAGGTCGACCAGACTCAACATGTCGGTGATGGTGCCTTCGGCCGTGCGCGAGGGCAGACGCTGAGTCGCAGCGAAAAAGCGCAGGTAGTCCTGCACCGTGAAACCCGGGTGCACGCCAAAGGCATCCGGCACCCAGCCGATGGTGCCGACCACCTGCTCCCGCTCGGTCTCCACATCCTTGCCCTGCACCAGCACCGTGCCGTGGAAGGGCGGATGCAGCCCGGCTAGTACCCGCATCAGCGTGGTCTT
>JBBQTJ010000248.1:0-5283 GCA_038213315.1 Planctomycetota bacterium | reverse complement strand
ACCGCCGAAGCCCGCCTGCGTCTGCGCTTCCGCAGCGAAACCGACCGCCTGTTCGCGATGATCCGCGCCACCCTCACCGGCTTCTCGCTGATCTCGGCGGGCACGGTGGTGGTGCTGGGCTTGGCGGCAGTGCTGTTCATCACCGTGGGCGGCACGGCCCTGGCCGAGGGCCGGATGACCAACGGGCAGTTCCTGCAGTACATCCTGTTCGTCGCCCTGCTGGCCGGACCAATCGGCCAGCTCGCCTCGATCGGCACCCAGGTCAGCGAAGCCTTCGCCGGCCTGGACCGCATCCGCGAGCTGCTGAACCAGCCCAGCGAGGCAGGCGGCGCGGTGCCGTGCCCGGTCCTGGCTGGTGCCGTCACCTTCACCGGGGTGGGCTTCGGCTACGACCCGGCGCGGCCCGTGCTCCATGACATCAACCTGCAGGTCAAGCCGGGCACCACCGTCGCCCTGGTCGGCCCCTCGGGTTCAGGGAAGAGCACCCTGGTCGGCCTGGTCCAGGCCTTCATCCGGCCGCAGACCGGTACCATCACCGTCGATGGCCTGGATCTCGCGACCGTGGAGCTGATCTCTTATCGCCGGCAGTTGGGCGTGGTGCAGCAGGACAATTGGCTGATCGATGGCACGGTGGCCGACAATCTGCGCTTTGGCCGCGCCGATGCGGACGAAACGATGCTGGAAGAGGCCTGCCGCGCCGCCGCTGCCTTAGACTTCGTCCGTGGCCTGCCCAAGGGTTTTGACAGCGTGGTGGGCGAACGCGGCGTACGCCTTTCTGGCGGCCAACGCCAACGTCTGGCCATCGCCCGTGCCCTGCTGGCCGACCCGCGCATCCTGGTCCTGGATGAAGCCACCAGCGCCCTCGACAGCGAAAGCGAAGCCGAGATCCAGGCCGCTCTGGCCCGCCTGCGCGCCGGCCGCACCACCTTCGTCATCGCCCATCGCCTCTCGACCATCCGCAGCGCCCACCTGATCTGCGTCCTCGACCAGGGCCGCATCGTCGAACGCGGTACCCACGCCGAATTGCTCTCCGCCGGCGGCCTCTACCGCCGCCTGCACGACCGCCAGGTCGGAGCCGAACAGGAACGGCACGTGAATCCGGGGGAGGAATTGGTGGGATGAGGCGGTGACTCCGCGACTGCGGTCGATATCCCTCCTGTCCACTCTCCTCCTTCGGCCTACATCATATCCATGCCCGCGCCCTCCTTCCTCTCCGAAGAACATCGCCGCCTGCACGAGGACGAAACCCGGCAGGCCAACTGGAAGCGTTGGGGCACCTACCTGCCGGAGCGGCAGTGGGGCACGGTGCGGGAGGATTATTCCGCGGATGGTTCGGCCTGGGAATACCTGTCCCACGACCACGCCCGCTCGCGGGCCTACCGCTGGGGCGAGGACGGCATCCTGGGCTTCACCGACCGGCAATGCCGGCTGTGCCTGGCGCCGGCCCTGTGGAATGGCGTTGATCCACTGCTGAAAGAGCGCCTGTACGGACTGACCGGCAATGAAGGCAATCATGGCGAGGATGCCAAGGAATGCTGGCAGCACCTTGATGCCACGCCGACCGGAAGCTATGCCCATGGACGCTACCGCTATCCCCTGGACGGCTTTCCCTACGACGATCTGCGGGCCGAAAATGCGCGGCGCGGTCGCCTGGATCCCGAGTACGAAATCGAGGATACCGGCGCCCTCGACGACGGCCGTTGCGCCGACCTGGACGTGGAATGGGCCAAGGCCGGGCCTGACGATCTGTGTGGTCGCCTGACCCTGACCAGCCATGCCGATGTCGAGCGCCTAGTTCATCTGCTGCCCCAGGTGTGGTTCCGCAATAGCTGGTCCTGGGGTTGCCGCACCGAAGGCTGCGGGGTGAAACCCTGGATGCAGGTGCAGCCAGATGGCCGCATGCTGATCGTGCACGAGGATCTGGGCCGGCTGCTGCTGACGGTGGAGTCGCCCACCGAGCTGGCCGCGCCAGCCCGTTGGCTGACCACCGAAAATGTCACCAACTATGAGCGCCTGTTCGGCACGCCGAACGCCAGCCCGTATGTGAAGGATGGCATTGATCGCGCCGTCGTGCACGGCGATGAAGCCGCCCTGCGTGGCAACGGCGTCGGCTCCAAGGCGGCCTGCTGGTTGCGTCTGCGCGTGCCCGCCCGCGGCCGAGTGGTGGTACGCTGGCGCCTGCGTCCGGCGGAGGCCGCGCCCGCCACGCAGGATGTCGACACGGTGATGGCGCTGCGGCGGGCCGAGGCCGACGCCTTCTATGCCACGGTGATCCCGCAGGCCGAACCGACCGCATTCAAGGCTGCCCGCCGCGCCTACGCCGGACTGTTGTGGAGTCGGAAGTTCTACCACTACATCGTGCGCGACTGGCTGATCGGCGATCCCGAGCAGCCCGCACCGCCGCCGGCGCGCCTGCACGGCCGCAATGCCGAGTGGGGCCACCTCTACAATCGCGATGTGGTCTCGCTGCCGGATCCCTGGGAATATCCCTGGTACGCCTCCTGGGATCTGGCCTTTCACTGCGTACCTCTGGCGCGGGTTGATCCCTCCTCGGCCAAGCAGCAGCTGGAGCTGTTCCTGCGCGAATGGTACATGCACCCCAATGGCCAGATCCCGGCCTATGAGTTCGCCCTGGGCGATGTGAATCCGCCGGTGCACGCTTGGGCGGCCTGGCGGGTCTATCGCATGGAGTCCGCCGCTGGCCGGCAGGATCTGGATTTCCTAGAACGGGTCTTCCACAAGCTGTTGCTCAATTTCACCTGGTGGGTCAACCGCAAGGACAAGGACGGCAACAACCTTTTCGCCGGCGGCTTTCTTGGTCTGGATAATATCGGACTGTTTGACCGCTCGAAGCCACCCCCGGGGGCGGAACTGCACCAGGCGGACGGCACTGCCTGGATGGCCTTCTACGCCGGGCGTATGCTCACCATCGCGCTTGAACTGGCGCGCTTCCGGCCGGTCTATGAAGATATCGCCTCAAAGTTCCTTGAGCACTTCGTGGCCATCGCCGACGCGATGAATGGCGGTCGCAGCGCCGCCCCGGGACTGTGGGACGAGCAGGATGGATTTTATTATGACCAACTGGTCATGCGTGACGGCAGCCACCTGCCCCTGCGCGTGCGCTCGCTGGTGGGTGCGGTGCCGCTCTTCGCGTCGGTGGTGATCCCCGCTGACGCGCTGGACAAGCTGCCCGGGTTCGCCAAGCGCCTGGCGTGGTTCCGCACCTATCGGGAAGATCTCAGCCATCACAGCACTCTCTGCGCGCCGTGCACCGGCAGCGAGAAACAGGGCCACCTGCTGCTCGCCATCCCCTCCCTGCCGCGCCTGCGCCGCGTCCTTGAACGACTGCTGGACGAGGACGAGTTCCTCTCGCCCTTCGGCATCCGTTCACTGTCGAAGGCGCACCAGACCCCCTATGTGCTGACCACGCCCGAGGGCGAATGGCGTCTGGCCTATACCCCGGGCGAAAGCGACAGCGTGCTGTTTGGCGGCAATTCCAACTGGCGCGGCCCGGTGTGGTTCCCCTTGGGAGCACTGCTGATCGAAGCCTTAGAGCGCTTTGACGGCATGCTCGGCCCCTCCTTCACGGTGGAGTACCCGCGCCGCAGCGGCCGGCTGGTGCGCCTGTCGGTGGTGGCCGAAGACCTGCAACGGCGCATGGCCAGTTTGTTCCTGCCCGGCACCGCCAATGTGCCGCCCTGCCTGGGTGCGCATCCGCGCTGGCGCGAGGAGCACTGGCAGGACCACCTGTGGTTCCATGAATACTTCCATGGCGACACCGGCCAGGGCCTGGGGGCCAGCCATCAGACTGGCTGGACGGCCTTGGCCGCGCTGTTCCTGGAGGGCCGGCGACTGCGCCAAAGCGGCAACTCGCAGGGGATCAGCGTCAGCGCCGCAGCCCAGGTGGGGATCCAAAATGACGACTGAAGGCCCGGCTGAAATAGAGTGGGTCCGCGTAACCGACCAGGCGCGCCACCCGCGCCACCGGCAGGGCGCTCTGCCGCAAAAGCAGCGCCGCTTGCTCAAGCCGTAGCCGAGCCAGGTACGCGCGCGGCGTGCTGCCGGTGCGGCGTCTGAAGGCGCGAAAGAAATATCCTTCGGACAGGCCGAAGCGCGACGCCACGCGGGCCATGGGCGGGCAGTCGGCCAGGTGCAGATGCAAAAAGGCCAGCACCTGATCGATGAGGTCAGCCCCCTCCACCGGCGCGGTGTCGACCAGTCGTAGAAAACGCGCCACCAGGGCCGCCGCCAGCCCATCCACTTCACCGCCCACCGGATCGTGGCGCT
This sequence comes from Planctomycetota bacterium, assembly GCA_038213315.1. Taxonomy (GTDB): domain Bacteria; phylum Planctomycetota; class UBA11346; order UBA11346; family UBA11346; genus JBBQTJ01. Next base: position 996 of record JBBQTJ010000248.1, on the reverse strand, counting down.
GGCGCGCCTGGACCCACAGGTGTTCGCCCTGGGTCACCACCTGCTGGCTGTCGATGCGCAGCACCTGGCTGGTGGGCAGGGCCGCCAGCCGGCTGCCGGCCAGCCCGGCCCAGATCACCTCCATGGATTCGGGCGAACGTTCGCGATGCCACCAGCCCGGCGGGATCAGCAGGGCCACGCCCGGGGCCAGCGGCAGCTCGTCGCCCTGGCTCACCAGATGGCCACGGCCGCGCAGGATCAGGACCAACTCCCAGAAGTCATGACGGGTGTCCTTGGCGCTGCTGTGCGGCCCACGATAGCGGTCGACATAGAGCGGAGTCAGTTCCTGCGAACGGGTCGCCGGTCCATCACCCCACAGGCCTGCGGCTAATTCATGGATAGTTGCCGCATGCGGCTGATCCTGGGGCATGCCCGATCATGGCACGAAGGTCAGTTTCGTCCATGTGGCGTAGGGGCATCAGGTCATCCTGGCTGCGCCCTGTGTGGTAAGCTCTGCCCAAGGACAACACCCCATGGCCATCACCGTCGGCGTCATCGGCTGCGGCAATATCTCGCGCTTCCACTTCCAAGGCCTGGAGCAGGCCGGCGCCACCGTGCGCTGGGTCTGTGACCTGAACCCGGCGGCCAGCAAGCCCTGGGCCGAGCGCCTGGGCGCCACCGCCACCAACAATTGGACGGCGGTGGTCGCCGATCCCACCGTCGACGCCATCGTCATCACCACCGTATCCCGCGTGCACAAGCCGATCTGCCTGGCAGCCATCGCCGCGGGCAAGGCGGTGGTATGCGAGAAGACCCTGGCCGAGAACGCCGAGGACGCCGCCGAGATCACCGCCGCCGCACTGAAGGCCGGGACGCTGTTCTGGACCAGCTACATGAAGCGCTTCATCCCGGCGGTGGAACAGGCCAAGGCCCTGCTGCCTAGCATCGGCACGGTGCTGAGCACCAGTATCCGCGCCAATCAGTGCTGGGGCGATCTGTGGAGCAGCGCGCCCACCG
>JBBQTJ010000247.1:0-5317 GCA_038213315.1 Planctomycetota bacterium | reverse complement strand
ACCCCCGAGCGGATCACCCCAGCCAGGGCCAGGGCGTCGCCGGTGGCGGCCAGCTGCACGCCGGCACTGCTGGCATCAAGCCGGGCGAAGCGTGCGCGCACCTGCTGGGTCGATTCCTCGGCAGTGGCGTACAGCACGCTGCCCTGCCGGCCGACGGCGCCGCAGACCTGGGCCAGCAGGGTGCTTTTGCCGATGCCCGGCTCGCCGCCGATCAGCACCACTCCGCCAGCGGCCAGTCCGCCGCCCAAGACCCGATCGAGTTCGCCCATGCCGGTGATCAGGCGCGGCACCTCGGGGCCATTGGCGGCGTCCAATCCTTCCAGGGTCAAAGTCTGGGCGGCGGCCTGCTGGCCTTCGCCCTTGGCCACCATGGCGGCCTCGGCCTGGCTGACCTGAGCGATGGTGTTCATCGCCCCGCAATGGGGACAGCGCCCGGCCCAGCGGACCACCGCCGAGCCGCAGGCGCTACACGCAAAGGTCGGGGATTTTTTCACGGTGCCGCCTTGGCGATGGCCGCCACGACCTCGGCCACCACCACGTCGCCCTGCCAACGCCCGAGTTCCCGCTGGCCCTGATGCAAAACGAAGAGCGGGACCGGATTGGTGAAGCGCAGGCGGATCAGCGCGCTGCGATCACGATTCAAGGCGCGATCGATGAGCGGTGCGCTGTCGGCGGCGATGCGGTCCAGGGCGGGCAGATCGATGGCGGGATCGGCGGCGGTCCGGGCGCCGGCCACGTCGGTGGCCTTGAGGCCGAAAAGGCGTTCCACCACCTCGGCGTGGCGGGTCTGGCCGACGGCCGCAGCGGCGAAGAGCCAACGGCCCAGTTGGATGGACAAGGGATCTTGGCGATACTGTGCTTGGCGGATTCGCACCGCGACGCGATTGGCGGCCAGGTGCGGCTTCAGGTCGGCCAGCAACTGGCTGTGCACCGTGGCGCAGTGGGCGCAGCGCAGGTCCACGACCTCATCAAGGATCAGCGTCGCGTCGGCGCGGCCGATCAGGCGGTTGGTGTCGATGACCTCATCGGCCGGGGTCAGGGCGGCGACCGTTGCGGCGGTGGCAGAGCGGGGCCGCAGGAAGGCCAGCACGCCGTCATCGGTGGCTGCCGGCGCGGCGCTGGTCGCGGTGATGCCTTCGGGCAGGGCCAGTTCGGCGCGGCGCACCTGGGGGTGATAGGCGGCGTGCAGGCCCAACAGACCCACCAGGAACCACGCGGATGGCGGGGCCCAGCGCAGGGACAGGGCCGCGCCGGCCAGCACCAGGGACTGCACCGCCCGGCAGTGACCGCAGGCCAGATCCAGGCGCCAGGCCAGGATCAGAAACGACATCGCGGCCCCCGCCACCAGCCAGAGTGGGATGCTGGCCCACCAGGGTGCGCGCTGTTGGCTGCGCGTGGCCAGCAGCAGGCCGGCCACAATGACGCCGGCCACGGTGCCCCAGATCTCTATCGACAGGCCAAACAGCAAGGCATAGGTCGGCGCACCAGCGCAGGCCGCAGCGCAGGGCCAGACCTCGGGAATCAAGCGCAGGGCCGAGGTCAGGGCGGCCAGGCCCAGCAGTAGGGCGCCGCCCCGGGGAGCATGCTCGGGCTTGGCCAAGCCGATGCCGATGGCCAAGGGCGCGAACAGCACCAGCGGCCACAGGCCCCAGGCCGCATCGATGCGGAAGGCGATGACAGTGGCCAGCCCAAGGCCAGCGAGAATGAGGGGGACGCGCCACATGAGGGCGGCGAACCTACCTGGCAGCCGTCGGAACGCTATCGGTCCGCAAGCCGCAAGATCGCCTTGGGCGTGAGCAACAGACGCAGTTCCATGCCGGCCTCGGCCGGTTCACCTTCCAACATGACGAGGCCGCCTTTCTTGAGCTGCAGCGGCCGGCTGCCGCACAAAAAGCCCACCAGTTCCCCCAAGTCGGGCTCGTGCCCGACCAGCACCACATCCAGGTCGCGGGTCAGCTGCGCGACGCGCTCGCGCGCGGTGAGGCCGTCGCTGGCCAGCCAAGACACCTCGCGCAGCGGCAGATCCCAGCATTCGGCCGCCAGCTCAGCGGTCTGGCGGGCGCGCAGCCAGGGGCTGGTGACGATTTCGACGGCGCTGATCAGCTTGTGCAGCGACTTGGCCACGCGCAGGAAGTCCTCGCGTCCGGCCTTGGTCAAGGGCCGGTCCCGGTCGTCATTGGTCCAATCTTCACGATCGACGGCTTTGGCGTGGCGCAGCAGGGTCACATGCATGGCAGAGTGTGGGCGGACAAGCGCGGCACCGCAACCCTGGGTATCGCCGGTATGGCCATGGCCGGCGAGCATGGCGGTGGGACTGGCGTCGCCGCGTTGACCGCTACCGTGCCGCGCACCACCCTCACGGAATCCGCCATGCCCGCTCCCAAGAAGGAAAAAGTCGTCCTCGCCTATTCTGGCGGCCTCGACACCTCGGTCATCGTCCGCTGGCTAGAGCAGAAGGGCTATGACGTGGTCTGCTTCTGCGCCAACGTCGGTCAGGAAGAAAAATACAAGGACCTCGAAGCCAAGGCGCTGAACAGCGGCGGCTCGAAGTGCTATATCGTCGACATGCGCGAAGAGTTCGTCCGCGACTTCGTCTTCCCGGCCATCGCCTGGAACGCCAAGTACGAAGGCCGCTATCTGCTCGGCACCAGTCTGGCCCGGCCGATCATCGCCAAGCACATGGTTGACATCGCCAAGAAGGAAGGCGCCACCATCATCGCCCACGGCGCCACCGGCAAGGGCAATGACCAGGTCCGCTTTGAACTGACCGCCTACGCCCTGTTGCCCGGCGTGAAGATCATCGCGCCCTGGCGCGACCCCAGCTTCAACACCGTCATCAAGGGCCGCACCGAGGCCATCGAGTACGCCCAGAAGTGGGGTATCCCGATCAAGGCGAGCAAGAAGGACCCCTGGTCTTCGGACGACAACCTGCTGCACATCAGCTTCGAAGCCGGCATGCTTGAAGACCCGGGCATGCGGCCCCTCGATCGCATGTTCCAGAAGACCATGCCCCTGTCGAAAGTGCGCGCCAAGCGCCAGTCCATCACCGTGGACTTTGTCGCAGGCGTGCCGGTGGCCGTCGACGGCAAGAAGATGAAGGCCCATGATCTGCTCGACCACCTCAATGTCATCGGCGGCGCGCACGGCATCGGCCGCATCGACATGGTCGAGTCGCGCTTCGTCGGCATGAAGAGCCGCGGCGTCTACGAGACCCCCGGCGGCACCATCCTGCTGGCCGCCCACCAGGATCTGGAGGCCCTGACCGTGGGCCGCGACCTGCTGCACACCAAAAACACTCTGGCGGTGCGCTGGAGCCAGATGGCCTACTTCGGCTTCTGGTACTGCGAAGAGATGGACGCCATGCAGGCCTTCCTGCACTCCAGCCAGCGCCACGTCACCGGCCGCGTGACCATGGAACTGGAAAAGGGCAATGTGGTGGTGGTCGGCCGCACCAGCGAGCACTCGCTTTACGACGCCGCCATCGCCAGCATGGAAGCCGACGGCGGCGCCTACGACCAAAGCGACGCCACCGGCTTCATCCGCCTGCAAGCCCTGCCCCTGCGGGTGGCGGCGCGGCGTGCGGAGCGGCTGAAGAAAAAGTAAGCGGAGCGGCCGCCGGGATGAGGCGGTTCTAACCTGGGAGTGGCGAGCTCGAGGACCGGAAATACGAGCTTTAACCTGGGAGAGGGTAGCTCCAGCTCGCCTCTCTCGGGGAATTGCCCACCTGACGCATACTTCGCGGCCATGACTGGACGAGAGACGATCATCTTTGGCGTGTCGACGCTGTTCAGGCCTGGCAGTCGAGCAGCACCTTGCCGCGGCGAGCGGGATCGCGAGAACGCGCGATGGCATCCGGCAGACGCGACAGGGGGACGATGCTGTCCACCGGCAGCAGCAGTTGGCCAGCGCGCATTAGCGTGGCCAGCTCAGCGAGCATCGCTGCCACCTGGGCGGGATCGGCCCGGCGGTACCAGCGGCTGACCCAGAAGCCGACGCAGCGCAGCTCGTTGAAGATCACCGCGCTATTGGGCAGGCTCAGGGGCGCGCGGGCCAGGGCGCCGATGGTCACCAGCGTGCTGCGCGGGCCCAGCAGCTTGGCCAAGGTGACGGCGCTGTCACCGCCGACCTGATTGAGCGCCAGTACCGCCGGTGCGTCCATCCCCGAGCGCAGTGTGCGATGGGCATCCCGGCCCTCGACCGCGACCAGCGCGGCGCCGGCGGCCTGGATCTCGGCGACCGCGTCGGTGCGGCGCACCAGGGCGGCGACGCGCAGGCCGCGGGCGCGGGCCAGGGCGAGCAGGGCCAGTCCCACGCCGGAACCAGGCGCGTTAAGGGCGATCCAGGCGCCCGCCGGCACGGGGCCGAACTCGGCCAGGATGCTCCACGCGGTGGCGGGATTCACCGCCAGCATGGCGGCCTGGGCGTCGGGCAGCCCGCTGGGTAGGCGCAGCAGCCGGTCGGCGCAGGTGGTCAGTTCGCGGCACCAGCTGCCCACGCCGTCCATCGGTCGTACCAGGTCCCCCACAGCCAGCGTGGTGCCCGGACCGACGGCGATGACCTCGCCCAGGCCTTCGTTGCCCAGGGTGGCGGGCAGGGTGGGCAGCTGGCCGTAGGAGCCTTCGATGACATTCAGATCGGCAGGATTGATCGGCGCCAGGCGCATGCGCACCTGGGCATCGCCGGGTCCGGGTGCTGGGCTGGTCAGATCCTCAAGCAGCGCTGCGGTGGCGGGATCGCCGTGCTGATGCAGCCGCGCCGCCAGGACCATAAGGGCACTTAGCGCGCGGGCTGGGCGCTGGTCGCGCTGGTCGCGCTAGTCGCGCTATTGCCGATCTTCACCGGATCCTTGGCGGTCTTGTCGCTGGTGATGTCCAGGTGGATCGAGACGGTGAATTCGCCGTTGGGATATTGCTTCTTGAAGGCCTCAGCGGCCTTGGGCAGGTCGTCTTCAAGCTGTTTGAGCTGGCGCACCAGTTCGTCGAGCTGACGCATCAGATTGGGCTCGCGGGCGGCCTGTTCGATCTTCTCGACCTTTCGTTTGAGCTCATCCAGGGTCGCGGTGGGGGACGGTGGCAAACCGGGCTGCGCCCGCATCGCGCCCTTGAGGGTCTGGCGGGTGCCGCCACGCATCACCTCGATCACCACGGTGTCGCCCACCTTGGTGGCGTTGATCTGCGTCTTGAGGTCATCCAGGCTGCGCACCACCTGCCCGTTCACCGACAGGACCAGGTCGCCGGCCAGGATGCCCACTTCGGCGGCGGTGGTGCCCTCGCGCACGCTGCTGACCGGGATGCCGTCACTGAAGGCGCCGGCCCTC
>JBBQTJ010000246.1:0-5330 GCA_038213315.1 Planctomycetota bacterium | reverse complement strand
ATCTCGGCACAGAGCAGCAGCGGATCACGGCACCAGCGGCGTGATCAACTGCGGACAAACCGCGGACAAGGGACAACGCTCACAGCGCGGCGTGGTGCGTTTGCAGTGCTCGCGGCCCAGGCGGATGAACTGGTGGCAACGGCGGACCCAGTCGGCGGGGGGGAAGCGCGCGCTCACGGCTGTTTCAGCGGCGCGGGGTTCTTCGGTGGGCGCCCACCCAAGGCGCTTGGCCAGGCGGGTGACGTGCACATCGGCGGCGATGGCCGGGATGCCGAAGGCGTTGCCCAGGACCACGGCGGCGACCTTGCGGCCAACCCCGGGCAGAGCGATCAGGGCGGCGGCGTCGCGGGGCACCTGGCCGCCATGATGACGCACCACGGCGCGGGCGGCCTCGACGATGGCCCGGGCTTTTTGCCGGAACAGGGGCACGCGGTTGATGACTCGTTCAAGGTCCCGGTGGTCCATGATCGCCATACCCGCTGGGCCGACCACGTGTTCGTTGAGGGCCGCCATCACCTTGTTGACCTGGACGTCACTGGTGCGCGCCGACAGAATGGCAGCGAGCAGCAATTCCCACGGATCCCGCGCCTGCAACTCACAGGCCGCATCCGGCCAGTGCTGGTCCAGAACGCGGGCGACAACCGTGGGATCAGCGGGCATGGATGCAGGCTATGGGCTATGGGTTATAGGCTATGGTGGAGCGACGCACCGCGACCCAGTGTCTTCGGCTGTCCACCATACCCCATACCCCATCAACCATAACCCATTTCAACAATACTGTGCCACCCACCCCTGTTCGCCTGCGAACAGGCGGACGCAGGTCATCTGCTGCTCGGGGCAGAGGGTGAAGAGGTGCTTCATGGCTTTGGGCACGGCGATGTAGTCGCCGGGGTGGATTTCCACGTCGTGGGCTGGGGCGTTTTCGGGGAAGAGGCTGAAGATGCCGCGGCCGGCGACGCAGAAGCGGACTTCGTCGTCGCTGTGCAGATGGCGCTTGTCGAATTTGCTGAGCAGGACGGGCAGGTCCGGCGTGTCAGGGTACAGCGTGACCACATCCTTGGTGGTGTAGCCGCCTTCGCGGGCCATGCGCTCGATTTCGGGGGCGTAGGCGCTCAGGATCTGCTGTTTGTCGGCGTCCGACAAGTTGCGGCCGGCCATGCCACGAGGCAGGCGGTCGGCGCCCCAGGTCTCGTAATAGACGCCGATTTGGCGCAGATGGTAGGCGATGCCGGGGCCATCGATGTGCAACTCGGCGGGGATGCGGGTACCGTCGGGGGCGGTATGCGAACGGACGACGAGCGTGGCCATGGTGTTTCCTGGGGGTGGACTGGCGGCAGACCCTAGGAGCATTCCCCTGCCATGACAATGAAGGTTTGAGGCGAATGGGTAACGATGCAGTAGACGCAGAGATCGATCTGCGTTTCGTGCGGGGCGTTGGCCCGGCGCGGGCCGCGCTGTTGGCCCAGGCGGGGTTACGCTCGCCGGCGGACGTGGTGCACCGCTTGCCCCGGGTCCTGGGGCCGCCGCCGCCTTTGATCGGTGCGGGGCCTCTGCCCCCCGGCGCGGCGGTACGGGTGGTGGCGCGGGTGGTCCGGGCCCGGCCGCAGTTTGCTGGGCGGCGCGGGGCTGGCTTAGGTTTGGACGCGATTTTGGCGCGGGCGGATGGTGGGCCGGTGCGGGCGCGCTTCTTCAATGCGGGGTGGCTGCGGCGGCATCTGCTGCCGGGGGAGTGGTTCCTGTGGGAAGGCAAGACCGACCACACCGGCCAGCTGCTGCAACCGTCGTTCACGCATCTGCCGGGCGGCGCCGCCACGCCCCTGCCAAGCGAGCCGGCCTGCCGGGTGGCCTATCGCCTGCCCGGGGGCTTGGGCGAGCGGCCCTGGCGGGCCTTGGTGGCGGCCTGTCTGGACCATCCCTCAGTGGTCGATCCGGCTGGTGAACTGCCGCCGGCTGAGTATCGCGCTTTGCTGGCCCGGGCCCATCGTCCCGCGGATCCGGCGGACCTGACCGCGGTGCGGCGCGCTCTGGCCTGGCGTGAATGTCTGAGCCTCGCCTGGCTGATGCAGACGCGGCGGGCGGCGGTCACTGCCGCGCCCGGTCGCGCCTGGAGCTGGAGCGACGATGTGCACGAGCGCGCCCTGGCCCGCCTGCCCTTTGCGTTGACCCTCGGGCAGCAGGGGGCCTTGGCTGAGATCCGCAGCGATCTGCGCAGCGCGACGCCGATGTATCGCCTGTTGGTGGGCGACGTGGGCAGCGGCAAGACGGCTTTGGCTCTGCTGGCGGGCTTGGCGGTGACGGCCGAGCATGGTCAGACGCTGCTGTTGGCCCCCACCGCGATTTTGGCCGCGCAACATCACCGTTTCCTGCTGCGCTGCCTGGCGGGCACGCGGGTGGTGGTGGGCCTGTTGACCGGGGGCACGCCGACGCCTGAGCGCACGCGCGTGCTGGCGGCCCTGGCCGAGGGCTCGCTGCATCTGCTGGTGGGCACCCACGCCTTGCTGGAGGAGGCGGTGCGCCCGCGCGCCCTGGGTCTGGTGGTGATCGATGAACAACACCGCTTCGGCGTCCAGCAGCGCGCCGCCTTGCCGGCGCGGGTGCGCGGCAGTCAGGCGTGGCAGCCGCATCTGCTGCTGATGAGTGCCACGCCGATCCCGCGCACCTTGGCACTGACCGCTTTTGGCGACCTGGCGGTGTCGACCATTGCCGGTCGTCCGCCGGGGCGGGCTGGAATCACCACGCACCTGCGGCCCCTGGGTCCGCCGGCAGCTTTGCAGCGCGATCTTGAAGCCTGCCTGGCGGCCGGTGGGCGGGCCTACGTGATCTGTCCCCGCAAAGAGGAGGACGCGAGCGGCGGCGAGATTCCTGACGCGGCCAGCGTCGCGGCGGCCCTGCGCGCACTGCTGGGCAAGGAGCGGGTGGCCTTGCTGACCGGGGATCTGGACGAGCCAGCCAAGCTGGCGGCGATGCAGGCCTTTGGTGAGGGCGTGTGCCCGGTGCTGGTGGCGACCACGGTGGTGGAGGTCGGGGTCGATGTGCCGACGGCCACGCTGATGGCGGTGCTGGATGCGGGCCGCTTCGGGTTGAGTCAACTCCATCAGTTGCGCGGACGCCTGGGCCGAGGCAGCGCCCCCGGCCTCTGTCTGCTCTGCCATCGCGCCGCCCCGGGCAGCGATGCCGAGCGACGGTTGGAGGTGCTGGTGGGCAGCGACGACGGCTTGGCCATTGCCGAAGCTGACCTGCGCGAACGCGGCCCTGGGGCCCTGCTTGGTGAAGCGCAGCACGGAGTGTTGGATCTGGCCATGGCCGATCCCATTGCCGACCTGGACCTTTTTCAACAGGCCCACGCCCAGGTGCGCGCCGCCAGTGCCGCCGGCGCAACCATGCCGCCCGGCTTGATGGCACTGCTGCCGGGGGAGGCGGACGTGCTGGCGGGAGGCTAGTCTCAGTGCTGGCGGTGCCAGCGTTCCCTCATTGAGCCACCACCCACCGCCGCGATGCTGTTGCCCATGCCGCAGTCCCTTTACGTCACCGTGCCGTCCTGGGCGCTTGAGAACCCCTTGCAGCGTCGCCGTAAAGAGGTGGCGGCGGAAAGTTTCGCCGAACGGTTCGGCCTGGAAGTGGTGTTGTCGCCGTTGCTGGCGCGGTATCTGCCCGGGGACCATCACCTGCCCACGGCCGATCGCATGACGGATCTGCGCCTGGCCATGGCCCATCCACTGGTGTGGGCCTGCCGGGGTGGGCACGGGGCGATGCATCTGGTCGAAGAATTATTGGCACTGGATGCGCCTGAGGCCCGTTGCCTGATCGGTTACAGCGACGCCACGGTTTTGCATGCTTGCTGGTGGCGACGGGGCTGGGGCGAAACCCTGTTCGGCCAGCTGCCCCGGCGTTTCTCCACCTCGCGGGCGGCGGACAGCATGCTGGCCCTGGCCCAGGGTGAGGGTCTGGCCCGCGATCAGAACAGTGACCCGGGCGTGCGGATGCTGCGACCAGGACGGGCGCACGGTCGCTTGTTCGCTGGAAATCTCAGCATGTTGGCGGCTCTGTGCGGCACCCCGGCCCAGCCGGATCTACGCGGCTGCATCCTCGCCATCGAGGACGTGGATGAGCCGCCGTTCACCCTCGACAATGCCCTGACCCAGCTGCGTTTGGCCGGGGTCTTGGATGGCGTCACGGGGCTGGCGGGCGGCACCTTTACCTATCATCAGCCCCTCGGTTTCTGGGGCCCCAGCGTCGATGACGTGCTGGCGTCTTGGTGCCACCGCTTGGGCGTGCCGGGCCTCGCCCGCCTGCCCTTTGGTCATCTGGATGATGGCCTTGTCCTCGCCCTGGGCCGCCCCAGCCGCCTCGAGACCGCCGCCGATGGCACCTGGTCGTTCACCCAGGAAGCCTCTGGTCGACCTGTCTGGTCGGGGGCACGACCATGAGCCACCCTGATCGTCTCGTCCCATTGGCCGTCGATGCCTTCCTGCCTCACGCCAAGGCTCTGCGCCACGATCTGCATCGCCACCCCGAGCTGCTGTTCGACCTGCCGCGCACGGCGGGCGTGGTGCGCGGCGAACTCGACCGTCTCGGCATCCCGTGGCGGGCCTGCGCCGGTCACGGCACGGTCGCTTGGCTGGCCCGGGGACGTGCCGGAGTGCAGCGCGCCTTGCGCTGTGATCTGGATGCCTTGCCCCTGACCGAGAGCACCGGAGCCGCCTGGAGCAGTACCATCCCCGGGCGCATGCATGCGTGCGGCCATGACGGCCACACCGCCACCTTGCTGGCGGCGGCCGCCTTCCTGAAAGCGAACGAGCTGGCGCTGCCCAGCCAGGTGACGCTGATCTTCCAGCCCGCCGAAGAAGGTGGGCATGGCGCACGGGAAATGATTGCCGATGGCTGCCTGGAGGGGGTCGATGAGGTGTACGGCTGGCACAACTGGCCGCCCATCCCCTTCGGTCGCGCGGCTTGTCCGGTGGGGCCGGTGATGGGCGCCAATGCCGAATGGTATGCCACCATCCACGGACGCGGCGGCCACGCGGCCCAGCCCGAACGCTGCATCGACCCCATCGCCGTTGGCGCGGCCTTCACCACCCTGGTCCAGCAGGTGGTCTCGCGTCAGGCCGCGCCGCAGCAGGCCCTGGTAGTGGGGGTGTCATGCTTCCACGCGGGCACCTGTGACAACATCATCCCGGACACCGCCGAATTGGTGGGAACGGTGCGGGCCGCCACCACCGCGCTGCGGGACGCGGCCGCCGTTCGCGTGCAGGCGGTGTTGCAGGCCTGCTGCGCAGCCGCCGGGGCCCACGCCGATTTCCGCGTCGAGCCCTGCTATGGCGCGACGGTCA
>JBBQTJ010000245.1:0-5344 GCA_038213315.1 Planctomycetota bacterium | reverse complement strand
CGGCCCGGCGGCCCGGACCTTCATCGATCGGTGGCTGTAGAAATTTCCTGAGTGGGCCTACACCAAGAGGATCACGAACACCTGGGCGCTCACCACGCGCAGCAGCATGGTCAGGGGATAGACGGTGGCATAGGCCAGGGCAGGGCTCTCGTTGCCGGCCGAGGAATTGGCGAAGGCCAGCGCCGGCGGGTCGGTCATGGCCCCGGCCATGATGCCGCACAGGGGCACGAAATTGATGTGGGTGAATAAGCGGGAGATGATCGCCACGACCAGCAGTGGCACGATGGTGATGCCGGCGCCGCAGGCCATCCACAGCAGTCCGTCGCCCTTGACCAAGGTATCAACGAAGCCGTCGCCGGCTTTCAGGCCGACGCAGGCGAGGAAGAGCACGATACCGAATTCACGGAGCATCATGTTGGCGCTGTGCGGGATGTAGAAATTCATCGGGCCAATGCGGCCGATGCGCGACAGGATAAGGGCCATCACCAGCGGTCCGCCCGCCAAGCCAAGCTTTACCGGGGCGGACAAGCCATCGATGTAGAAGGGGATCGAGCCCAGTACGACGCCCAACATGATCCCAAAGAACAAGGGGATGAGCTGGGGGTGTTCCAGCGTCTTCATCGAGTTGCCGACCAGTTTCTCGGTGGCTGCCAGGCTTTCTGCGCCACCGACCACGACGATGGTGTCGCCGAACTGCAAGCGCATCCCCGGCGTGGCCACCAACTCGACACCGGCACGGACCAGGCGGGTGATGTTGACGCCGTAGACCGCATCAAGGTCCAGTTCGCCGATCGATTTGCCGATGACCTGCTTGCCGGTGACGATCAGGCGTTTGACCGCCAGGTCCTTGCTGACGGAGCGTATATCGATGGTGGTCAGTTCGCCGACCACCATTTCAAAGCGGTCCAGGTCGGCCTTGGTCCCGACTGCATGGACGGTGTCGCCCACCTGGAGCGCTGCGGTGCCCTTGGGAATGTGGACTGCGCCGTCGCGCAGCAGTCGCGAGATCACCACCGAGCCGCCCAGCAGGTTGAGTACGGAATCGATGGTTTTGCCGGCGACACCAGGATTGCGTACCACGAAATTGGCATTGGCCGGACCCTTGGCCGTCCCCTGGGATGCGACAAAAGCCAGCATTTCACGCTGCGGATCGATGCGGAAGAGGAAGCGTATGAGCAGCATCGAGAGAATGATGCCGAGGACCCCGAAGGGGTAGGCCACGGCGTAGCCGATGCCCGCCAGCCCCTGGTTCGGATGGTTCATCTCCTTCAATGCCTGCTGGGCAGCGGCCAGCCCGGGCGTGTTGGTCACGGCCCCCGAGAGCAGTCCGACCGCGGCGGCAGGATCGACGTGGCCCAGCTTGACCACCGCGACCGCCGCCAAGACGCCGCCAGCGACGATCCCTGTCGCCATCAGGTTCCAGCGTAGGCCATGGCTGCGCAGGGAGGCGAAGAAGCCGGGACCGACCTGCATGCCGATGGTATAGACGAAGAGGATGAGGCCGAACTCACGCAGAAAGAGCAGCAGTTCGAGACGCTTATCTTTGACGTGCTTGATCTGTTCGGCGCGTTGCGGGTCGGGTGCCGTCTTGGGGCCGGCAATGGCGGCGGCAGTGGGGATGGCCACGGGCGCGGGGTTGGCGACGGCGCTGGCCGAAGCGTCGTTGGTGGTCAGCAGGGCAGCGGTGGCGTCAGTCGCACCGGCTGCGACCGGCGTCGAGTTGGTGGCATGCGCGTCACTCGCGGCTGGAGTCACGGTGCCTGCTGGTGCCAAGGCCTTGGGCACGGCTGCAGTGGTCACGATGGGCGGCAACAGCCGATCCATGGGCTGATCGCGCCAGAAGCAGTGGCCGAAGATGATGCCAGTGAACAGCACCCCGGCGATGCCGAGTTTGATGCCGCGGATGGGGATCGAGCCCAGGGCAATGCCCGTGGCGGCAACGATGCCGAGCACGGCCAGGATACCGGCTTCCGAGTTGCCGGTCAGCAGTTGACGTCCGACCGTCGAGAGGGTGTCAACGGTAGCGCTGATGAGTCCCATTTTCAGATATCCTTTGAGCCGAGGCTAGGAAGTGCTCCGGTGTGATGAAGGAAGGTTCATCACACATGCAGAGAACGACAGAAAAATGAAGATACCGCCGACCCGCATGCGCTTACGGCATGGATTTGCCCAAGTCGAGGGGCCTACATCTGTTGCTCTCTGCCGGGAATACGACGCGGCCGGCCGATCAGCCATGCCCCAATTGCGTCACCGCCGCTGGCGCCACCCAGGCGTCGAACTGCTCGGCGGTGACCTGGCCGCTGGTCAAGGCCGCGACGCGGATGGTCAAGCCCTCGGCCGTGGCGCGCTTGGCGATCGCCGCGGCCTGTTCGTAGCCGAGCGGACCGACCAGGGCCGTGACCATGGAGGTGGCGTTGGCTGTACGCGCGGCGCAGTGCGCCCGGTCGACTTCCAGCGTCTCGATGCAGCGGCTCGACAGGATGCGGTTGGCCCGTTCCAACAGGTCCAGGTTGGTGAGCAGATTGTCGGCGATCAGCGGGAGGAAGGCGTTCAATTCAAGGTGGCCGGCGGCGGCGGCCTGGACGATCACGCTATTGGTGCCGATCACCTGCATGGCCACTTGGGTCACGGCCTCGGGCACCACGGGGTTGACCTTGCCAGGCATGATCGAACTGCCCGCCTGCAAGGGCGGCAGACGCAGTTCACCGATGCCGGCATCCGGCCCCGAGGACAGGAAGCGCAGATCGCCGCAGATCTTGATCAGGCTGGCGGCATGCGCCGTGAGGATGCCGGCGACCTCGGCGAAGGCGTCGCAATTCTGGGTGTTTTCCACCAGATTTTCGGCCCGGGCCAACCCTAAGCCGGTATGGCTGCGCAGCACTTCACAGACGCGGAAGATGTAGCGGCGCGGGGCGCCCAGGCCGGTGCCGATGGCAGTGCCACCCAGATTGATCACGCGCAGGCGCTCTTCGCACTTGCTGATGCGCCAGCGGTCGCGGGTCATGGCTTCGGCCCAGGCCCCGAAGCGGCGACCCATAGTGGTCAGCACCGCATCCTGGTACTCGGTACGGCCGACGGTGACCACGTCCTGGGTGGCCCGTTCCTGGGCCTGGAAGGCCTCTTGCAGGGCCGTGACGGCCTGATCGAGGGCGCGGAGCAGGCGGATGGCTGCGATCTTCAGCGCGGTCGGATAGGTGTCATTGGTGGACTGGTGCTGATTGACGTGGTCCAGGGGAGAGATCAGCGCGGTATCGCCGGGCTTGCGGCCCAGGATCTGCAACGCGCGGTTGGCCAGGACCTCGTTCACCGCCATATTCGTGCTGGTGCCGGCACCGCCTTGCAGGGCGTCGGTGATGACGTGCTGATCAAGTTGGCCCTGCTCCATCTCACGGCAGGCCGTCATCAGGGCCTCGGCCTTGTCCTTGGTGAGGTGCCCCAGTTCCAGGTTGGTGCGGGCGCAGGCGTACTTCACCGCCCCGAACGCGTGAATCAGGGCCGGATGGACCGCGCGGCCGGACAAGGGAAAGTTGGCGCGTGAACGGGCCGTATGGATGCCCCACAGGGCGTCCGCCGGGATCGGCAGCTCGCCAAGGTTGTCATGTTCAGTGCGGAAGGAGGGGGTCAGGGGCATGGCTTCCTTGGGACGGCTGCCCACGGTCGACGGTCACGGGGCGATGGTCAAGGATACACTGGAATGGCGGCTTATTGCCAATGGTGACTCTCGCTGCTACCGCTGCGTATCCTGCGCCCTGCAGCTGACCCACGGGGCCGGCAGAGGCTGAGCAGAACGTCCTGCTCACTACACTAAAAGGGGTACAGCAGCAGGATTGCCACGCCGGCTGCGAAGGCGATGGCGAACATCCCGGACACCAGGTAGAACATGCGCCGGGGGCCGAGGAAGAGGACGCTGCCGGCCTTGAAGACCAGGTTCGACAGGGCCGCCACCAGGATCGCCTTGGCGGCCAAGCCAGCATCCAGCTTGCTCTGGTGCACCAAGCGCGCCGTGCCCAGGGTGATGGCATCCATATCGGTAGCGCCACTGACCGCGGCCACCACCAATAGACCATTCTGGCCCAGGTGAATCTTCGCCCAGGCCACGGCCAGCAGGACCACGGCGAAGATCGCGGCGAAGACCAGGGCCCCGGTCAACTCGGCGGGATTACCGTGGGCGGCCACGGTGGCCTCGTGCTTGGCGGTAGTCGCCCAGAGCAGCACGCACAGTGCCAGGAAGGCAACGAACATCCAGCTGAGCGGCAAGGCCAGGGCCATGGCGTGGCCGGGGGCGGCGATCATGGCGATGGCGATGAAGCGCAGGAAGGCGACGGTCGAGGCGATCATCACCACCGTGGTGGCCGAGCCGCTCAGGGAGGGGTCGGCCTTGGCCCGGCGCGCCCAGCTGACGGTGGTTGCGGTGGAGCTGATCAGGCCGCCCAGCACGCCGCCCAGGATGGTCGAGGCGCGGCTGCCCCACACCTTCAGAGCGACATAACCGGCCACGCTCATACCCACGATCAGCACCACCATCAACCAGATGGTGCGCGGATTCAGCACCTCCAAGCCTGCCGGCCCATAGAGGTGGTCGGGCAGCACCGGCAGGATCACCAGACTGATGGCGGCGAAGCGCATGATCAGGCCCATGTCCCGTTCGCCGAGGGCGCCGACCCAGCCATGAAGCCGTTCTTTCAGGTGCAGCAGGATGGTCAGCCCCGCACCCACCACTGCCGCCACTGCCGCGTACCCGGCCGGCGGCAGCGCCCCGACCATGAACGTGACCAAGGCTGCCAAGGCAGTGGTCATGCCCGAGACCTGTGGCGATTGCTCGTGGCGTAGCGCGCTAAGCCCCGCGACCAGCAAGGCCGTCACCGCCAGCATGCCGGCAGCGAAGATCCAGACGCCCTGAGCCTGGGCGAAGGTGCTGCACAGGCAGCCCAGCACGGCGATCAGCGGGAAGGTGCGGATGCCCGCCAGGCTGCTGTGGCTCTTCTCGCGCTGCAGGCCGATCAGGAGGCCTAAGCCCAGGGCGATGGCGAGATGCTGGAGCAGGAGATCGGTCGGGGGCATGGTGCCAGCGTCGAGAGTTGGTGGTGGCCGGTCAACGGGGGGGGGGGTGGTCTGGTTATGGGATATGGGGTATGGGATATGGGGTATGGGATATGGGGTATGGGGTATGGGGGATAGCGCGAGGTGTTGCTGATCGTTCGTGGTTCGATCCACCATCCACCATCCACCATCCACCATCCACCATCCACCATCCACCATCCACCATCCACCATCCACCATCCACCATCCACCATCCACCATCCACCATCCACCATCCACCATCCACCATCCACCATCCACCATC
>JBBQTJ010000244.1:0-5358 GCA_038213315.1 Planctomycetota bacterium | reverse complement strand
GCCGACGACGGCAAGGTGATGTTTTACGAGGTGAATCCCAAAACTGAAGAAACCACGCGGCGGGGCGTGAAAGTGCGCGAGGGCGAATTCCCCTGGCGGGTGAAGATCCCCTTCCAACCGACCCGCTTGGATCAGGTGCTGATGCAATTGCCCGAAGGTGCGCCATGACCCCTGACATGCGCAAACCGATCATGGCTGCCGCCGCCAGCTTGGTCGGCGCGGTGCTGGTCGCGGGCCTGATGAGCTGGTGGTTCCTGGATGATGGTGGGGTGACCGAACGTCGCGCCGCGGCCAAGGCCAAGGTCGAAGGCCTGCGAGGCGACCAGGAGTTCACCGCCAGGTTGGCCCAGCAGCGCGCTGCCAATGACAAGCTGCGCACCACCATCAATACGCTGAAGACCGAAGTCGGCTTCACCATCGGCAATGAGTACGTGGTGCCCAAGGGCACCACTCAGCCCGGCTACTTCTTCCGGACCTTCTTTGAAGAGGTGCAGGCCGGACTACGCGACCGAGCGCGCGGCCGCAGCGTTGATTTCGATCAGGGACTGGGCTTCGATACCGAGGTGCCCGACGACAAGGATGTTCCCGATCTGCTCCGTTCCCTGCAATTGACCCACAAGGCGGTAGGCTGCGTCCTGGCGGGCGACATCACCCGGATGGAGCGCTTCACGGTCACCCATGGAGCCCCGGTGCTCGCCGGGTCGGCCAAGCGGCCGCCGCTGCTGCGGGAATTCCCCATGACCTTGACGGTGACTGCATCGTTGCCGGATATCCTGTGGATCCTGCACCGCTTCTCGGTCACTGATGCCAAGCTGAAGGGGGACTATCCCCTGGCATTGCGCGGCCTGAAGATCGTCAGCAAAAACAATGACGAGAACCAGGAGATCCAGGTCCTGGATGCGACCTTTGAGGTCGCGGCCATGGAGTTCCTGAGCGAGGCTGACCGGGCGAAGTTCACCCCGACCGGCCCAGGAGCCCTGACCACGGCGGGCAGCACCCCGGGCTCTGCCCCGGTGCGGGTGGCCCGGCCATGAACGCCTATTCCCTCGCTGCTTTGGCGGCCATCGCGATCCTGATCGCCGCTGTGGCCTGGTGGGCCTTGGATGGACTTGAGCCGGTGCGCCTGCCGCCACCGAAGTATCGCGGCGAGTCGGTGGCCATGGTCGAGGTGCACGCGCCCACCCTGGGTGACCTCAATTCAGAATTCAATATCAACGCTGAGAATCCTTTCATCCCGGTGGTCTTACGCGATCGGGAACGGACCGAAGTCAACAAGCCCAAGGTCCAGCAGGGGAAGATCGCTATCAAGCGGAGTGAACCGCCCAAGCCGCCAGAGCCACTGGTCCTGCCGAAGGTCAGTGCTCGCGCCGCCCAGGCCCCCGAAGCCATCGGCCTGCTGCGTGAAGCGGGCAGCGAACGGGTCAATGTCATCGTCCCGGGCAGCAGCTCCGCCGCCTGGATGTCGGTAGGCGACAGCAACGGTGACTGGACCCTGAAGACCATCCAGGACGGCAATGTCGCGGTCTTCGTCGATGGCACCGGTCGCAGCCATCCCGTGGTTATTTCACCAGGGGATCTGCAGGCTCCGACCAAGGCCGCGACCGCGGCGCACGCCCTCGCGCCGCCGGAGGCCGGACCATGGCCGCCGGGTGCGGGCCAGTTGCCACCTGGCGCCACGCGACCACCCGGGTCGGGAATGACAGGCATGGATCCGGGACAGACCAAACTGCCGCGTCCGGATCCGAACATGCCCAAACCATTGGGACGTTGAAGAGGAGCAATGGTGAAGCAGGGGGCGATGACGCCCAGTTCTACCCAGTAACCTGTCGATCTGCCTAAACTGCCAAGCCGTTAAACGCGTACGCCAGTTCGACACTGGACCGTGATCGCCCAGGGTGATCGTCCCGCCCATGCGCCTGTTCTTTACCCTTGGCATGCTGGCCCTGGTGGGCTGCGGCAAGACGACCAGTACTCCCGAAGCTGCGGTTGAACGCCGCTTTCCAGTGACCACCGTCACCGTGACCGAGCAGGATCTGACACCGGTGGTCATCGCCCCCGGCAGTCTGCTTCCGGATGAGGTGGTGCGCGTCCCTGCGCTGGTGGGCGGCACGGTGACCCGAGTGCTGGTGCGCGAGGGCGATACCGTCGTCGCTGGCGAGGTACTGGCCGAACTGGACGACGAACGCGCACGCTTAGGTTTGGTGGTGGCGTTGGCCGAGCGCGACCGGGCCCAGGCAGTCTTGGACGAGGCCGCGGCAGGAGAATCCCGCCGGGCGCGTCTGGCCAAGGACGGCGCTGCCATCAGCGACGAAGAGGTCGCGGTCAGCGTCGCTCGCGCCGCTCAGGCCCGCGCCAGCCTGGCCCGGGCCGCGGCGGATCTGGCCCTGGCGGAGTTGGATCTGCGTCGCCATCACGTGGTCTCCCCGGTAGCTGGCCTGGTCGAGACCCGTGAGGTCGTTACTGGTCAGGAACTGCCCCCGGGCGCAGCGGTGGCCACGGTGGTGCGTCGCGATCCCATGCGGGTGCGCTTCCAGGTGGTTGAATCGGAAGCCGCGTTGCTCATGCCGGGCCAGGTGGTGACCTTCCGGGTTGACGGGGCGAGCGCGACCCACGCGGCCACCATCGCGCAGGTCGCCCAGGCTGCGGATCCCCAGACCCGTCAGGTGTCGGTGCAGGCTCTTGTTGCAGGGCCGACGGATGGCCTGCGCGGCAATGCCTTCGTGCGGGTGGAATGCCGGCCCGGCACGATGCGCCGCGCCGTGGTGGTGCCCGCAGCCGCGGTGCGCCCTGGCGAGCGCGGCTTCATCGCTTATGTGGTGGCCGAGGGCAAGGCGCAGGAGCGGATCCTGACCCTGGGTGTGCACGGCGACAACGGCATGGAGGTGCGGGCCGGGCTGGCGGCGGGCGAAGAGCTGGTGATGCGCGGCGCCGACAGTCTGCGGGACGGCACCCTGGTGCGCAGTGCCACCGGATCGACGCCGTGAACGGCGGGGGCAATCTCACTGGCCTGACCGCGATCTGCATCCGCCGTCCGGTGGTGGCCTGGGTGATCATGGCGGCCGTGGTGATGCTGGGCCTGCACGGGCTGATGAAGATCGGCGTCAGCCAGCTGCCGGACGTGAATTTCCCCGTGGTCCAGGTGCTTTATAGCTGGCAGGGGGCCGCTCCGGAAGTGGTCGAGAACGACGTGGTCGAGGTGGTCGAGGACGCCCTGGCTCAGGTCCAGGGCATTACCGGCCTGACCGCCACCGCTTTTCAGGGGGGCGCGTCTTTCACCATCGAGCTGGACATCCGCCGCAATGTGGATGCCGCGATGCAGGAGGTGCAGGCCCGCCTGTCCCAGGCGCAATTGCTGCTGCCCAAGGATCTGGAACCGGCGGTGGTGCAGAAATTCAATCCCGAAGAAATGCCCTTCATGTGGGTCAGCCTGTCGGGCGCCTTCAGTCGCCAGGAGTTGGCGGATGCCATGCGCTTCCGCGTGCTGGAGCGGGTGCAGCGCGTGCCGGGGGTCGGGTCGGTCACCAATGGGTCGAACCTGGAGCGCAACATCCGCATCTGGTTCGATCCGGATAAGCTGGTGGCCCATGGCCTGACCGTGCCCGAGGCGGTCGCCCGGCTACAGGCCAATCATGTGGAGTTGCCGGCGGGCCGGCTCAGTTCGGGCGGTCGCGAGATCAATCTGCGCATCCTCGGCGAGGCCACCGATCTGACCAGCCTGCGCGCCATGCCGGTGGGTGGAAGCGACCAGGCACCGATCCGGCTGGGCGACGTGGCGGCGGTCGAAGACGGCTTCGCCGACGTGCGCAGCTTCTTCCGCAACAACGGTCGTGATGCCCAGGCCATCGGGGTCAGCAAGCAGCTGGGACAAAACACCGTGGCAGTGGCCGATGCGGTGAAGGTCGAATTTGCCGCCATCCGCAAGGATCTGCCGGCCGGCATGTCGTTGGAGGTCAACTTCGACGCCACCCAGTTCATCAAGCAGTCGGTCCATGATGTCCAGTACGAACTAGTGCTGGCGGTGATCTTGACCGCTTTGACCTGCCTGCTGTTCCTCGGCAGCTGGTCGGCGGCCTTCAACGTCGTGCTGGCCATTCCCATGTCGATCCTGGGCACGGTGGCGGTGCTTCAGGCCCTGGGCTGGACCCTGAACACCTTCACCTTGCTCGCCCTGGCCCTGGTCACCGGCATCGTCGTGGATGATGCCATCATGGTGCAGGAGAACATCGCTCGGAACCGCGCCCTGGGACTGTCGCCGCGTGAGGCCGCCTGGCGTGGCACCACGCAGATCGCCTTCGCCGCCCTGGCCAGTTCCGTGGCGGTGATCGTGATCTTCATTCCGGTGACCTTGGTCAATGGGGTCATCGGGCAGTTCTTTATGCAGTTCGGCGTGACCCTGTGCGTGGCGGTGGCTTTCAGCTACCTGGAAGCCATCACTCTGGCGCCGGCCCGCTGCGCCCAGTTCATGGCTGCGGCCGGCGATACCTCGCGGTGGGCGCGCGGCACCGAGGCCGCTTTCGGCCGCCTCGCGCGCACCTATCGCCATTGGTTGGCCAAGGCCCTGCGTCGGCCCAAGACCGTGCTGGCGGTGTCGGCCTTGGTCTTCGTGGCGTCGCTTGGGGTGGTCGCCGGACTGCGCAAAGAGTTGTCGCCAGCCCAGGATGAAGGATCGCTGTTTGTACGTCTGGAAACTTCACCGCAGGCCGCCATCGAAGAGACCGACGCGCTGGTACGCCAGGCCGAGGATTGGCTGGCCAAGCGGGCGGAAGTGTCCAAAGCCTTCACCATCGTCGGCGGCTTCGATGGCGCTGGGGTCAACACCGCGTTCATGTTCGTGACCATGGCGCCGAAGAGCGCCCGCACCTTGGGTCAGGCCGAGTTCTCGATCGCGCTGCGGGAGCAACTCAGTCGCATCCCGGGATTGACCGTGACCGTGCAGGATCCCTCGGGTGGCGACTTTGGTGGCGGCCGCGGCACGCCCATCGAACTAACCTTGCGGGGCGACGATTGGCCGACCTTGATCACCTCGGCCAAGAGCTTGGTGGCGCGCTTACGCAGTGCTGAGCCGGTGCCGCCCGAACCCACTTCCTGGTGGCAGTTCTCCGGCACCAACCTGCCCGTGGTGCCCAATCAGGTGGTCACCGATATCGACCTCGATTGGAAGCAAGGCGCGCCCGAGCTCGCCATCACGCCGGATCGTGACCGCATCCAGGACCTGGGTCTGCGGGTGCAGGACGTGGCGGTGGCGGTGGGGGCCATGCTGTCGGGACAGAAGATCGGCAAGTTCACCCTGCAATCCGGTCGCCGCGTCGACATGCGGGTCGGCGTGCTGGAATCCGCCCGCCGCACGGCGGACGACCT
>JBBQTJ010000243.1:0-5368 GCA_038213315.1 Planctomycetota bacterium | reverse complement strand
CGCTCGAATGATGGATGGAATGCATGCGGGCCTGGAGGCCCGCGGTCCCAGGGGGGGACGCAGCGGCTGGTCAATCTAAGATGATGGATGAAATGCAGGCGGGCCTGGAGGCCCGCGGTCCCAGGGGGGGACGCAGCGGCTGGTCAATCTAGGATTACCATAACCGGCTACGCCAGCATTGTTCAGCTGCGGGTATCCAGAAAGCGCGGCTCGTCGGGCTCGTCCGCCATAGCTGCATAAGCCTGGGCCTGCTGTTGGCGCTGGTGCTCACTGGCTTCAGTGCGGGCCAGTTCGGCGTGATGCTCGGCCAGCATCGCCGCCACGACGGTGCGCAGCCGGTCGGTCTCGCGCCAAGCGTCGATGGTGTCGCTGGTCGGCGCGTGCTGCGCCAGGGCGGCCACCAATTGATCAGCCTGGGTGGCCAGGACGGCGACCTGCTCGAGATCTGGTGGAGTGGCGCTGAGGGCGGCCAGGCTGTCGCCATAGACTGCGGCCAACTCGGCGAGCAGGTCGGTCATTCCAGGCCTGCGAAAAGCGCGCCGGCGGCCTCGCTGAGGGAGCTGGCGGGGAAGCGGCGGCGGAGATCGTCATGGGCGCGACGTGCGTCGGTGATGGCGGTGGCCTTGCCTTCCGGCGGGCCATGACGAGCCAATTCGGTGCCGAACCAGACCTGCATGTAGAGCAACCGGGGCACGTCGATCAGCGGCATGTCGGCCTCGCCCATTGCCGCGAGCACTGCCAAGCCGGCGTGCAGATCCTGCACGCTGCCGTCGGGGCTGCTGGCCAATTCCTTGTAGCAGTCAGCAAGTTGCAGGCGGTTGCCCTGTTCCAGCGGACGACTGACCAGCAGCTGGGTCGCCGGCTTGCTGGCTTGCAGGGGATCCTTCATTTCTCGACGGGTGCGGGCGATCTGCTCATCCACGGTGGCGCGCAACGAGGTCCAGGCCTGATCGCGCTCGTGCCGAACCTTGTCCAAGGTGGGGTCGGCGGGGGGTGCCGGGGTGGACAGATCGACCAGGCCACGCAGCTCGACGATGCGGGCCTCATGCTGGCGGATGACCTCGGCAAGGCGGCGCTGCAAGAGCTGGTCGGGGGTGAGTGCGGCTTCTTCGCTGGCCAGGGGCAGTTGAGGCTGCACGCGCGGTGTGGGGGAGGCGGGCGGCTGGAGGTCTTGGCCGGGGAGGGCGGCGGTGAGAGCGAGGCAGCACCACAAGGCGAGCTGGAGCTCGGCTCTCCCAGCGGGACCGAGGGCTCCGGCGCGGATCATTGCAATGCTCCGGTGGCGGTGGCTGCGGCGGTGCCCGAGAAGGCTTTGACGGCGTCCCGCAGGCGGCCCTGGTCGCGGTAGTACTGGCCGAGGATCTGTCCGGCCAGGGCCCGGTCGCGGGCCGCCAGGTCGGTGCGGGCGAGCATGCCGGTCAGCAGCGCTTCGGCGCGGGGACCCTGATCGGCGAGCAGGGCGGCGCGGGCCATGCCGATCTGCGCGGCATCGCGCAGGCCCGGGGGCGGATCCTCGGCCATGACCCGTTCGTAGGTGCCGATCGCCTGGGCGGCGATGCCGGCCCGGTCGCTGCGGCTGCGATTGGCCTTGGCCCAGGTCGCCTGAGCGATGTGGAACAGCACCCGGGCGCGCACACTGCCTGGATAATCACCCAGTCCGGCCTGCAGATCGCCCAACAGTTGATCGACCTGCAAGGACGGATCACGCCGGTCGAGGGCGTCGCCCTTGAGCAGTTCCCAGAGGGTGCTGATGGCGTCGTCGTCGCGCTCGATCTCGCTGTAGCAGCGCGCAATGGCCAGCAGGGTTTCAGCGCCCAGATTGACGCGGACGAATTGCTGACGCGCGCGTAAGAAAGAGAACAGGGCCGGCACATAGGCTGGGGTCTCGCCTTGCAGCCAGCACTCACCGACGCGAAAGGCGGACGTGGCATAGATCGCCGGGTCGGCATCCGGATCCGCCTTGCGGACGGCCCAGGATTTGGCCAGCCGTTCATAGACCGGGCGGACCTGCGCGCCGCGGCCCTGATGGAAGGCGCATTCCGCGAGGCGGAACGCCGTGACATCATCGTCAGCCCCCGCGGCGGCCACACGTTGCAGATGGGCTTCGGCCTCGGCCCAGCGTTCGGCCGCGTACAGCAGCTCGCCCAGACGCAGGCGCGCGGTGGCGACCACGCCGCTGGCAGCGGGCACCTCGCCCCAGGTTTCGACAAGCAGATGCAGGTCCTGGATGGTGTCATCGATCAGGACCGGATCGCGCTCGGCTTCACCCAGGCGATGCTCGCTATCAGCCAGGGCGAGCAGCACCTCGGCATGCTCGGGGTCTTCGCCGCGAGCCAGCGCGAGGTAGTTGCGGTACACCGCCCGGGCATCGCGCCATTGGCTGAGCTCGAACATCGCGTCGGCAACGCCGCGGATGCCGCGCAGAACCCAACGACGCACCTCGAGATCCTTGCTCGCGCCCCACTCATCGACCAACAGGTTGAACGCGGCGATCGCCTCCAGATGGCGCTTGGCCAGCGCGGCCCGGCGGGCCAGCAACCACTGGGCTTCGGCCCCCGCGGCACTGGTGTGGTCAAGAGCAGTGCGTTCAAGCACCCGCAGGGCCTGCTGATCGTCCAGGCTGGTTTCGTCGCGGCGTTCGACCGCCGCCACTTGGCGGACCCCGCCGACGGTCTCTTCGCGCCAGGCCATGCCGGCTTGGCCCAGCAGGCGGTCCAGCACCTCGTCGAAGGGCAGCGCGGTCACCGCCAGGCCGGCCTTGCTGCGGGCCCGTGGCCCAGAGAGCTCTTGGCCCGGCCGCGCCGCCACCAGCAACAGCTCGGCGTAGATGGCATCCAGCGGCTGATCGACCAGCGCGGCAGAGATGGTCACGCCACCCCGGCCATCGTGCTCGGCGCGCAGCCGGTCACCATAGCGCTTGGAGGTCACCGTCCGCGCCGTCGCGGCCGCCGTGGCCGTGGCCTGGGCCGCCGGTTCGTCGGCATGCCCATCCCGAGCTTTGAGGACGGCATTGACCCGCACCACGGCCTGGCGCAGGGCGCTGATGTCATCGATCAGAGCATCGCGCTGCGCCTGATCCGTGGTGGCGTGGGCGCGGCCCCCGCTGTCGTCCAGCTGCAACGGTCGGGCCTGGGGCCCGAGGGGCGGCATCGGCCCCTCGGCGCCCGACAGCAGGGCGAGGACGATCATCAGCGCGGTGGCACTACGCAGCAGGACTGGCATCAGTGGCCTCCACCGTGGGCGGCCGCGGGAGCTTCATGGCTGCTTGCCGGTGCTTCGTGTCCGCCGGCAGCTGCCTTATGGCTGCTAGCCGGTGCTTCGTGTCCGCCGGTAGTCGGGGCCGCGCCATGCGTGTTCACCGCCGCCATGCGGGCATCGCCACGCGGCGCCGCCAACAAGCGCGCCAGGGTCAGGGCCGCGCTGTCCACCATCGCCCGGGCCCGGGTGCGCTCGTCCTGCGGCCGGGTATTGCCCTGCTCGTCCTGCGCCGCCGTCCAGCGCGCCTCGTTGGCCAAGACCCGGTAGCAGGTGCGGATGGCTGCATCGCGTTCGTCCAGGCGGGCCAAGACCTCGGCGTATTCCGCATAAACTGCCGGATCAGACTGCTCGCCTTCGGCCACCAGCGCGTATTCGTCCGCCGCCTTGCGCCAGCCGGCATGGGCGCGGTGGTGCCGAGCCAGCACCAGGGCGACCTCTTCCTCGTGGCTCGGCCAACGGGCCTTGAGCCGTTCCAGCAGCAGCACGCCCTTGGCCTGCTCGGCACTGTCGTTGACCCCGATGAGAGTCCGACCGGCGCGCAGGTCGTCGGCATAGCTGTCGCCGGGCGTCGGGGTCGCCGCCAGACGTTCGAGCCGCAGTTCATCAGCCAAGGTGCGCATCACCGACACCGACACCATCAGGAAGCCAGTGCACACCGCGAGCAACAGCACCGCCGCCACCAGCAGCCAGCGCGCGCCGCGGAAGTCCACCTGGGCGACCAGGGAGCTGCCGGTGGACGGTGCGGAGTGCGCTGACGTGGTGCCAGGCGAATGCCCGGTGCCCAGGACCTGCCGCACATCCACCGCATCGACGGTCAGGCGCGGCGGCGGGGGCGCATTGGCCATCGCCCGGTCCAGCTCGGCCCCGCGCTCTTTCAGCTGCTGGGCCATGCTCTTGGAATCCATGCCCGACTGCGTGGTCGCCGGGCCGGTGGCGCCGGCCAACTGCTGCACCAGGGCATCGATGTCGCTTTGCGCGATCATCGCCTCGTTGGGCGGCTGGTCGCCCTGATCGTGCTTATTGACCAACTGCTCCAACGCATCCGCGGAGAGGGCCAAGGTCGCGGCGTTGGCGCCGGTCTTATCCGCGGCCACGGTGGCCTTGGTGATCACGGTCGGGGCGGTCGTTACCGGCTTGGCCGGCTCGGGTGCGCTGGCACCCAGCTGGGCCAACAGGGCATCGATGTCCGACTGGCCCAGGGGACCCGAGGCGGATACCTCCTGGGAGGCGCGCAATTTCGAGGAGGTTCCGGCGGTGGCGGCAGCGCTGCCCATGACCGGTGCAGGGGCGGACGGTGGCGCTTCGGGTGTCGTGGCGCCACCCAGGGCCGCCAGCATCATATCGATCTCGGACTGGGACAGGGGCCCGGCCGCTTCGGGGGCGGCGGGCGCCGCGGCGACGGGTTCAGCGGCCGGCACCGGCGGCGGGCTTTCGTCGTCGTCCTCGACCGCCGCGCCGGCGACCACCGACGCCGTGGCGGTGCTGCGTTCGGTCTCGGCCATGAACTGCTCGACCTTGGTGACTGGATCGCCGGCCGGCAAAACTGAAGCCGGGGCAGATTTCTCTGCCGGCTTGGCTTCGGGCGTGCCGCCGCTCATCTGCGCAAAGAGCGCATCGATGTCCGCTTGCGACATGTGGACGTCATCGGCCATGGAGAGACGGATTCCTTGCCCGGGACTGGGACGCACACGCCATGCCCATGGTCGCCGCGGGCCCTCTCCTGCCAGCATACCCGCAGACCGGGCTGCCCCATACTGCCACTTACAAGTCTTGATCAGACTATTGGTTGCGAGTCCGCCGCCGGGCTGGAGGCGGGATAGCCGCCGGGCTGACTGAGGGCATCCAAGGTCAGCTGCAGGTCGGTCAGGGCCACCGGATCGTCGAGAAGCGCCGCACGTTCGTCGCGACCCACACCGGCCGCCGCCACGCGCGACGTATCGCACCACAGGATCGGCACCCCGGCCGCCAGCAGCTGACGTTTCAACGTCGGCGTGCCGCCGGTGACCGCTTGGTTGGGACGGGCCCGAAACCAGGCATAGGTCCAGGTGCCCAGGGCCGTGACGCAGGTCAGATCGATGATGTCGCCCGCCGGCAAGGCCTGCGGCCACAG
>JBBQTJ010000242.1:0-5382 GCA_038213315.1 Planctomycetota bacterium | reverse complement strand
AGCGGGGCCAGGACGATCATGCAGGTCGCGGCCGACGCCGCCAAACGGATCATCACGGCGTGCAGGCCGCGCACGAACTCAGGGAGGCCCGGGTCCTGTCGCCGCAGGGCCGCTGCCACACTGGGGAAGGTCCAGCCGGTGAGGGGCAGCAGGGTATCAACGATCCCCAACTGGCCGATGCGCTGCATCACTTGCAATTCACCCAGGGCGGCCTTACCCACCAGGACACCTGCCAGGGCCTTGTCGACCTGATTCACCATCACCACCAGGACATTGGTGGCCCACAGCCAGCCACCGTAGGCAACCGAAGACCGCAGCAGGAACCAATCACAGGCTCGTCCATAGGTCCGCCCCAACACTATTTGCGCAGTCACGGCCTGGATCAGCTCAAATAAGACCACCCCGACCAGCACGCCGGCAGGCCCAGCCAACGCCGCTCCCGCAACCGCCAAGCCCAGATCGACCAGCGTTACAGCGTTCTGAAACAGACAGAGCCGCCGAAAGCGGCAATGGCGTTGCCAGCGGGCGACCTGCACCCCGCCCAGACCACGCAGTAGGGGCACTAGCGCGACCAGCGCGGCGATGTCCACCGGGATGGCGAGATGATGGGCGAATAAAGGACTGAGGCCGAGCAGGATAAGGGCGATCAGCAGGCCACGTGCCAAGGTCCACCGGGTCGCCGCCTGGTACTGTGCCTTGGTTGGCGCCTTGGCCCGTTGGATCACGGCGGCCGACAGGCCGGTGTCGGTCAGCGATTCGAGGATGGCCAGGCCGACGGCCAGGGCCACCACCACGGCGATGCCCTCGGGCCCGAGCATACGGGCCAGGATCAGCAGTTTGAGGGCCAGCAGCAAACGCGGCCCGAAACCCCAGGCGGTGGCCCAGAGCGGATGTCCTGGAGTTTTCAAAATCGCCGCCAGCCAGGACATGGGAAACAGCATGGTGGGCCGGCCAGCAGGTCCACTGGAAGCCACGGGTAAGGTTCCTGGGCACCTGTCGTCCACCACCTGCAACGAGTCGGAAAAACCTTGGTTTCTTCACATCCACCACACGATCCGCGTCGTAATGACAGCGCCATGATTGGCACCGCTATCGCTTCCCCGGAAAGGACCATGTCATGATGCTCGATCCTATTTACTGGGTGCTGGTTGGCTTTGCCTTCCTCCTGTCCATGGGCGCCTCTGCCATGGTGAAGCTACGCTTCAATCGGGGCCGAGCGGTAACGCTGGCCTCGGGCATGACCGGCGCCGAAGTGGCTGCCGCGTTGGTAAAAGATGCCGGCCTACAGGGGGTTTCGATCGTTGAACACCAGGGCTTCCTGAGTGACCACTACAACCCGATGACGCGGACCCTGGCCCTGAGCCCACACGTCTATCACGGCACCGACGCGTCGGCCGCCGGCGTGGCCGCGCACGAGGCGGGCCACGCCTTGCAGCACGCCCAGCGCTACCTCCCGATGTGGTTCCGCAGCATCCTGGTGCCCATGGCCAATATCGGCAGCATGCTTGGCCCCATGGTGATCATCGGTGCGATCATGCTGGGCGCCGCCGATGCGGCCAGTCAGGGTGGCCTGGGACACACCTTGGCGATCGTGGGCGTGGCGTTGTTCGGCACGGCAACCTTGTTCTCGCTGGTCACCGTGCCAGTGGAGTTTGACGCCAGCCGTCGGGCCAAGGAACGCCTGATCGCCTTACGCATTGTCCGTCCCGGCATCGAGGCCGATACGGTCCGCGGCGTGCTGACAGCTGCTGGGCTCACCTATGTGGCGGCCGCGATCTCATCAGTGCTGATGCTGCTGTACTGGGCCTGGCGAGCCGGCCTCATCGGCGGCCAGCGCCGGGATTGATCTCCATGGCCGTGCGCCTGACCGTGCTGGTGGCCGGCCTCTTGCTGCTGACCGGATGCATGTGGCTGCGGCTGTCGACGGTGAAGGATCAACTGGCGGACCTAGATCGCTACATCGAGGTGCCGGATGGTGAGCGCCTTGAGCTTCGTTTCAAAGAACGGCCATTGCGCGCGGGCGACCCTGAGGACGTGATTGGCGCCCCGCCCAGTACCGCGGCCGCGTTGGCTGATGGAACCGAGCAGCTCACTTGGCGTTTTCGTCGCGTGGCGCTGGACGGCCAAGTGGTGCCAGAGACGGGATGGATTCTGGACTTTGATGTCTGGACGAAGGATGGACGGGTCACCGCAGTGGCCTTTCCCGCCCAGGTCTATCGGGTCATGGATCGCGAGCGCTGCATCACCATGCTGCGTGCTTTTGGCCAAGGTGAGGTAGATACGAGTAAGCGCGAAGTCGAGGCGCAGGTGCAGGTGCACGAGCCGGGAATTGCCACCGCCAGTGGTGCGGCCTCGGCCTCGGCGGTGTGGCTGCAACGCGCCGCCATGCTGGAGTGCCTTGGCGCGCCCTTCACCAGCATCGTCGCCGAGCAGCAGTTGCGCGACACCTACCGCTATCGACTGGACGGCACGCCCACGGCCGAAGCCCGCTTGCTGCTAGAGTACGACGAGTCGGGATCACGGCTGCAACGCATGCGCGTCACTATCAACAAGATCTGGCTCAGCGTACGTTTTTGAGCACTACCCGGGGATGGGCGTGCAACCGCAATCGCCAGCGCGCACCCGGCGGGCGCGGGCGGTGCGCCGCTGGGCGCAGATACGGATGGTCATCGCTATCAGCCCCTGGCTGACGCAGTCGGCATCCATGAGCTTGCACGGTTCCGCCCAAACCTGGCGGAAGACGCAGGTCAGCAGGTGCTCCGCCTCGGCCTTGGAATCGCCCAGACGTAGGCAGAAGGCCCACACCAGTGCGCTATGCTCGTCATAAAACGCATCCAAGGCCTCGCGGTCGGCGTCGGCAATGCGGAAAAGGGCTTGATGATCTGCGGTCAGCATGGCATAGCTCCTAAAGGATGAGAGGTGGGGTCAGGGTGCGGTGATCAGGCCGACAACTTCCGGCCACTGGGGCAACTGGTCCACAAACACACCGCGGCGCAATGCCGTGCGGGTCTGCGCCCCGTGCACCTTGGTGCCGCGCACAGACATGCAGGAATGCTCGGCGGCGATGACCACCGCGGCACCAGCGGGGTCCAGATGCCGGATCAGGGTATCCATGATCTGGGTGGTGAGTTGCTCCTGCAACTGGGGCCGGCGAGCGAACCCCTCAACCAGGCGGACGAGCTTGCTGAGGCCGACCACCCGGCCATGTCTGGGCAGATAGGCGATGTGGGCCTTGCCGTGGAAAGGCAGCAGATGGTGTTCGCACAGCGAGGTGAAGGGGATGTCGCGAACGATCACCACGCCGTCGTACCCACCATTGGCGAAGGTTCGGCGCAGATGCCGACCCGGATCGCTGCGCAGCCCCAGGACCTGCTCGGCGAACGAGGCCGCCACCCGGCGCGGCGTCTCAGCCAGTCCTTCACGATCGGGATTCTCGCCCAAGGCGATCAGCAGTTCGCGCACCGCTCGTTCAGCCCGGGGCAGGTCTACCGGCAGTGCGCCCACCCCGATGAGCTGGACTGGCGTGTCGTCACTGCGCAGACGGTCTTGAAGGATGGACATGGCTGCTCCGTTGAGCCGAGTCTAAAACATTCAAATCATTCATCAATATCTTTTTTGAGAATGGCCATCATCAAAAAATGCAAAAAAATCTTACTCGACAGCACAATCCTAAATGCGATAACGGTCATAACGTCCATGGAAGAACGCTACCTAAGTCCCAAAGACCTTGCCCTGGCAATCGGCGTCAGCGAGTCGTCGCTGAAGCGTTGGATTGATCTGGGCCATCTGCACGTCCAACGCACCAGCGGTGGCCATCGGCGTATTCCCCTATCAGAAGCGATTCGCTTCATCCGTGAACAGCGCCACCCCGTCCAGCGCCCTGAACTGCTTGGTCTTAGCGGCACGGCGGACCATTCAGCCGAATTGACCACCGCCGTCAGGCAATGCCTGGAAACAGCGGATGTCATCGGCTTGCACAGCGCTCTGCTGCGGGCCTATCTGGGCGGAACGTCCTTGGCGGGTCTGTGCGATGGTCCGCTCCGCTTGGGCATGCAGGCGATTGGCGAGCTCTATAAGCACGGGCCCCACGGCATCGCGGTTGAACACGCGGCGACCGAGACGGCGATGATCGCCCTGGTCCGATTGCATGCTTTGCTCGCGCCGCCGCCGCCGGGTGCACCCTTGGCCATCGGGGGCGCGACGGGACGCGATCCCTACCTATTGGCATCACTGGTGTGCAGCCTGGCCCTGGCTGAATGCGGCTGGCGCACCATTAATCTGGGGCCCTTCACGCCGGGCGAAGTGCTGGCTGATGCGGTGCAGCGCCATCGCCCGCGGCTGGTGTGGCGGGCCTGCAACGCCCTTGATGATCCCGAAGCCCTGCCCTCGGCCTTGAGTCAGTTCGCGGCGCGCATCGCGCCCGTGCCCCTGGTCGTTGGCGGACGGGCCCTGACCGTGAACTCGCTGGAGGTGGGCTACACCCTGGTGGGCGGCGTCACCGAGCTGGCGGCCTTTGCGCGCGGATCCCTGGCCGTGACCAAGGCGTGACCAAGGCGTGACCCTCACAGGTGGGTCAGATCGGCATGCACCGGATGGGCCAGCTGAGCTGGAAGCGGGCTGTTGCCGGGTCGCATGATCAAGGCCGTTTGCAAGCCGGCCTGGGCTGCGGCGTCGGCCTCGGCGGGCTGGTCAGTGGCAAAGGTGATCTCCTCAGCGGGGTAACCCAGCTTGGCGGCAATGGCCGTATAGCTTGCCGCTGAACGTTTGGGACCGGTGGTGGTGTCGAAGTAGGCGTTGATGGCGCCGGACAAATCCCCGCAATCGCTGTATTTGAACAAGAGCTGCTGGGCCAGACGGCTGCCGCTGGAAAAAATGCCCACGGCGCGCCCCTCGGCCCGCCATGCCTTGAGACGCTCGTGCACATCCGGGAATAGTTGCCCCCTCAGCTTGCCGGTAGAATAGCCGGACGACCACACCATGCCCTGCAACTGCTTCAGGCCCGTGGCCTTCACGTCGGCGGCAATCTGCCGCCGGCAGACGGCCAGCACCGTCTCCAGCTCATCACGACGGCTGTCGGCCTCGGTGGCATCCGCCAGGACCATCAGCATGGCTTCGCGAATAGCAGGTTCGGTTCGTTTGGTCGCCAGGAAGCCAGGTAGGGCCTGGATGGAATAGGGGGTCAGGACCGCGCTGACGAAGCTCAGTGGCGTAGTAGTGCCTTCGATATCAAGCAGGATGGCCGTCATGAGGCTGATCAGGGTCCGGGTGATGCTGGATGGAAATCGGCACCATGCTCAGGTGCCGCGCTAAGCCAGCGTACCTCCAGCATACCCCCAGGTTGCAGGGATAGCACGACGCCATCGCCTTCGCGCGTCAGCGTGG
>JBBQTJ010000241.1:0-5399 GCA_038213315.1 Planctomycetota bacterium | reverse complement strand
GCGCCGCCCGCGTCGCGCAAGGTGAGGTGCTCGACCTGTTCGTGGTCAAGATCGCCACGGCTGAGCCGCCCGAAGAAATCCTCAACCAGGTCTTGGAATTCGGCGCGGCTCTCGATGCGGTGGAAGCGGTCGCGGAAGGCGCGCACGCCGGGCAGTCCATTGCAGTAGAAGAAGGTGTATTTGCGCATCACGCGCACGCCGCGGGCTTCGCCGAACAAGTCCACGATCAAGTCGAAATGGCGCTCAAGCAGGACCTTGCGCTCGGCATAGCCAGGGGCATACCGTACCCCGTCGGTCAGCTCCGCGATGAGATTGCGGAAGAGCCACGGATCGCCGCAGGCGGCGCGGCCGATCATGTAGCCATCGGCGTTGCCCTCGTCCTTGGCCAAGCGGATTGCGGCGGCGGTTTCCATGCTGCCATTGGCGATCACCGGCACGTTGACGCTGCGCTTCACCTCGGCCAAGCCGCTGAGGTCGATGGCCGTCCCGTGCTTACTCTCGCCGGTGCGGGCATGGACGCACAGGGCATCGGCCCCGTTGTCCACCGCGGCGCGGGCGACCTCGACCATGGTGCGATTGGCAGCGTCGAAACCCAGACGCATCTTCACGGTCACCGGGATGCTGGGCGGCACCACGGCACGGATCGCGGCGACGATGCTGCCGACCAGCTGAGGCTCGCGCATCAAAGCCACGCCGCAGCCCGATTGCTTGGCCTTCTTCACCGGGCAACCGCAGTTGAGGTCCACCAGATCAGCCCCGGCTTCGACCAAGGCGGCGGCGGTCTGGGCACACAGGTCGGGATCGCGGCCATAGATCTGCATAGCCAGCGGTTTTTCAGCCGGAAGATTGCGGGTCAGGGTGCGAAAGCGCTCTGAATTCGCCGGGGTGATGGCCCCCAGGGCCGCGACCATTTCGCTGGCCACCAGGCCACAGCCCCCGACCTCCTTGGCGATCAGCCGAAAGGCCACATTGGTGAAGCCGGCCATGGGCGCGAGGCACAGATTGTTGGTCAGGGTCAGGCCGCCCAGACGCAGGGCATGCAGATAGCGGTTGCCGGGCGGCGGCACGGCCGCGCCGGTGCCGTCGGTCGCCTGGGGAGAAGCAGTCATGGGGGGCTGATGATCCACCTGCACGGCGTCTGCCAAGCGCCGCTTACCAGCCCGTCAGGTCCGCCAAGGCCGTGGTCACCGCCATGGGCAGCCAGGGCCGCGGCCAGGCGCCCTGCAGGAAGCCCACATGCCCGCCGTGGGGCGAGCGCCAGGCCCGTACCTCCGACGGCAGGACGGCCGGCACCGAGTCCACGGGCACAAACGGATCATCATCCGCATGTATCAGGGTGGTCGGAATGCGGATGCCACCGACGCGCTGACCGGATGAGCAACGCCGGTAGTAGTCATCGACGCCGGCAAAACCATTCTGCGGCGCGGTGATGGCGTCGTCGAACTGGCGGAAGGTGCGCAAGCCGTTCAGGAAACCCGGCGTGAAACCGTTGAGATGGCGTTTGGCCAGCATCGACGCCCGCATGTCCCGCAGCAGGTGCCGTCGATAAATCCGCGCCAAGCCCCGGTCCAAGGCTCGGGCACAGGCATCCAGGTCATAGGGCACGGATACCGCGACTGCCGCCGCCAAGGGACAGGCCGCGCCGCTCTCGCCCAGCCAGTTCAGCAGTACATTGCCGCCCAGGCTGACCCCCACGGCGGCGACGGCCGTCGCGCCCAGCCGCCGCAATTCCGCAACCACCTGTACGGCATCCTGCCAATCGCCCGAGTGGCAGCCCCGCACCAGCCGGTTGGGACGGCAGGCCGCGCCGCGGTGGTGCAGGATCGCCCCGCACCAGCCCCGCCGGGACCACGCCGCCATGAAGCGCGTGGCGTAGGGCGAATCCGCCGAGCCTTCCAGACCAGGAAGCAGCAGCACCGCCGGCCGTCCCGCTGGGTCACCGGTGCGCTGCCACCCGACCACATCGCCATCGGGCAGGGAGTGCTCGGCGTTGATCAAAGACTGCGGCAGCGGCCGCAGTCGCGAGGCCCACATGGTCTGGGCATGGCCGCCCGACAGCCAAGGCGTGGGGCGGAAGGTCAGGTCGATGGCCACGCCGGCACTGTGGCCGAGGGCTCCGCCGGGGAAGGCGCTGGCCTCGGCGTCGAGGCCCTTAGCCTGCGCGCCCGCCATGGCTGCCACCACCCACTACGACCTGCTCATCACCGCCACCTCGTCCGACGCTTTTGTCCGGGCGCGCACGCTGCTGTGGAGCATCAATGCCACGGCCCTGAAGGCCCTGTCCCTGA
The DNA here is from genome assembly GCA_038213315.1 of Planctomycetota bacterium. Taxonomy (GTDB): domain Bacteria; phylum Planctomycetota; class UBA11346; order UBA11346; family UBA11346; genus JBBQTJ01. Next base: position 3,111 of record JBBQTJ010000241.1, on the reverse strand, counting down.
CCGAGGCCCGGGCCGAAGAGCTGATGCGCCATCTGGCGACCCCGCCGGCCCGGCCATGGCTGCTGGCCCATCGTTATTCCGAACAGGCCTGGGCGCAAAGCCGGGATGCCATCGAGCGCCAACTGCTGGCCGCCGGCTCTTCAGCGGGTTGGACGGCCCAGGTGACCAGCCATGCCGGGGCCTGGCGCGGGGCCTGCGTCCTGCTGTAGCGATCACAGCAGCGAGCCGAGCTCCGGCATCAGTTTGATCAGCGCCTGGCGGGCGCGGTACAGCCGCTTCTCCACATTGGGGACGGTGATGCCCAAGGTTTCGGCGATCTGTTCATAATTGAGATCCGCTTCGTATTTCAGCGCCAGGATCTCGCGATATCCGACGGGCAATTGCACCAAGGCTGTTTTCAGGCGCTCCACCATCGGATCGGGTCCCTCCGGCTCTGCCGCAGCCGGGGGCTCCACATCGTCGATATGGACGGCCTTCATCCGGCCCGAGCGTCGCAGCCAGGTGATGGACTCATTGCGCACTATGGTGCACAGCCATGACGGGAAGGTCGCCGCCTCGCTCAGCTGGCCCAAGCGCTCATACGCGCGGATGAAGCTTTCCTGGAGGACGTCATCGATGGCGGCCTCGTCCCGCAAAACCGTACGCGCCACCGCACGCGCCCGCACTAGGTGGGCAGCGACCAGGGCCTCGAAGGCCGTGCGGTCACCGGTCAGGGTCCGCCGCACCAGTTCTGCATCCACCTCAGACATGTAATGGCAACCACATGGGACGGTCCACGGTACATCAACCGGACGCCATTGGTAAGGGGGAGGACGTTGATCTGACCATCGGTATGGGGCACGCAGCATGGTTGTCAGGTGGCAGCCATGGCCCATAACCCGCGCATGCCGATCCGCACCATCACCTTCGATTGGGGCGACACCCTGGCCTCTAACCACGGCATGCCCTATGCCGCCACCCAGCGCCGCGCGTTTGTGCAGCTGGCGGAGGACCTGCGGGCCCTGGGCGGGACCATCCCCCCCACGTGGTTGGAAGTGGTGTTTGCCGAACTCAAGTCGGTCTGGATGTCCTCGGTCGATCCCAAGCAGAATCCGTCAGGCGCGGAATTCGACTTCGCCGGCCTGATGGCCAGCTGGGTCGCCGCCTGCCACGTTCCGGCTGACCAGGCCGCCACCGTGATCGAGCGCTGTTTCGCCACCCTGACCGACACGGTGATCCCCTTTGCCGAAACCCTGCCTGTCCTCACCGACCTCAAGGGCCGAGGCTACCGCATCGGCATCCTCAGCCACGTACCCTGGCCAGGCGACGCCTGCCGCGCCTGGTACCGGCGTCATGGCTTGGCTGGCCTGGTAGACTTCTATTCGCTGTCGAGCGAGGTCGGCTTCATCAAGCCGCACCCGGCCCACTACCAGGACACCCTCCGCCAGGCCGACTGTGCCCCCCATGAGCTGCTGCACGTCGGCGACCATCCCTGGCGTGACATCACGGGCGGCAAGGCTTTTGGCTTCCGCACCGCCCTGCGCCTGACCGAGCACATCTATCCAGAAGAGCAGCTCGCCTCTTGCGGGGCTGATGGCGAGATTCTTCGTCTGCACGAAGTCGCCGCCCTGGCCGAGCGCCTCTCATGAGCAGCCCCTCGACCCCCGAACGCGATCGCCGTCTGGCGCAGAAACCCCGCTATGCGTGGCGCGACGCTACCGATGCCGGGGACATCGCCGGTGAGCTGATGAAATCCGAGGTGATGCGTCAGGCCCGCCGTTTCGCCAAAGTGCGGGAATGCCTGCGCAGCGTCCTTGGCCCACGCCAAAGCGCCAAGGTCAAGCCAGCGACCCTGGCCGCCGGCGTGCTCACCCTGGAGGCGGAGGACACCATTCTGCTCAGCGAATTGCGCAATGTGCACCACACTGCTTTGCTCGGTGCCTTCGCTGCCGCCGGCACGGGCGTCTCGCGGGTGGTGGTGCGACTGCAGCGGCAGAAGTAAGGCGGCGCCGCGCTGCGCAGTGTTGCGGGTGATTAAGCTGCCGGTGGTGGCTCCTTATTCAGCTTTCCCACATAGGTTGCTCGGGCCACTTCGTGGAACTGGCCAACATTTTCGGCCCTTCGTCCGATGTTGGCTCAGTTCCCCGAGCAACCTATGTGGGAAAGCTCTGAAAGTCTGATTATTCAGCCGCCATGCTGACGACGGTAACGCGCCGGCGGGGTGCCCATCAGGCGGGTGAAGGTACGGGTGAAGTGGAAGCGGTTGGCGAAGCCCGTTTCCCGGGCGATGGCGTCCAGGTCTGCGCGGCTGTGCAGCAAACGATCGGCAGCCACGGCGATGCGCCGCTCTTGGATATAGCGCATCACCGTTCGGCCGGTGGCCTGATGGAAGCGGCGGGCGAAGTGGTCCTTGGACAACGCGCAGCGCCGGGCCAAGCGGGCGACGGTCAGCGATTCAGCGAGATGGCGTTCGATCTCGGCCAGGGCCGGTTCCAAGTCGTCCGGGCCACTGCCGCCAGCGTGGTCGGCCAAGGTCTTGGGACCAAGCTGCTCCACGGCCAGCACCAGGGCGCGGGCGGCGCAGCTCTGCACCCGCCACCACCAGCGCACCCCGCTGCCGGCGCTGCGCTCGGGCACCCGCCAGCGCCCATCGCTGCCGGTGGTGGGATAGACTGGCACCGCCTCGCGCGCCAGCTCGTCCAGCATGGTGGTCAGCACCGCATCGGCCGGTAGCGGCAATGGCACTGCCGAGCCCCGCGGAATCCAGGTGGCGGGCAGACCCGGCGTCTCGACGTGCAGATACACATGCCGCACGGGTGCTGCGCAGACCCCGTGCAGATCCGCCCAGGGCGGCACCACCACCACCCGACCCGGCGGCAATTCCCAGCGCCGCCCATCCTCGGCCACCAAGGCCGCGCCGGGATCGCGGTTGAAATACACCCGCCAGAACGGATCCGATAAACGCCACGACCAGCGATGGTCGATGACCATCTGATTGGCGTGCAGAACGCGGAGGGCGAGGGGATCGGGCATGGGGGAGACATCCGTCGATAGCAGTCGCGGGGTCGCGGGGTCGCGGGTCACGTACTTCTGAGTATTTCGAGCATTCGAGCATTCAAGCATTCGAGCATT
>JBBQTJ010000240.1:0-5418 GCA_038213315.1 Planctomycetota bacterium | reverse complement strand
GGGGTGGAGGTGAGGGCGATGGCGCCGAGGATGGGCACGAGGGTGCGGAGCTTCATGGTGTCAGTTCCTCACGGATGTGAGGCCCTTGGGTGGTCGGTGCAGCGCCCCCCACACAGGGGCCCTGCTACGCCGGTGTCTGAGATGGGCTCTCGACCGGCACCGACCAAATGAATGACGGGATCATGTGGACCTAGGGGGTCGGATGCAATTGCCTATTTGAATGACAATTGATTGGGAGGTTGACAGAGGGAACGGGATTTGCAGTGCCAGCTGTCGCGGGGACGCGGGGACGCGGTGTCGCGGTGTCGCTAACTACATTCGAGCATTCAAGCATCCCAACATTTGACCCCGCGACCCCGCGACGGCTGTCAAAGCCTGTAGCCCGTTGCTTCCCCGCCTCTGCCTCAACGATGCCGCCCATGGACGCAGACCCCGTTTCCTGCCAGCGCCTTGCGGACCAGGGCTTCACCATGATTCCGGTGGTGCGTCGCCTGGTGGCGGACGCTCTGACTCCGGTGGGCGCCTTGGCCCGGGTGCAGCACGAGCCCTACGCCTTCCTTTTCGAAAGTGTGGTGGGTGGCGAACGCGTGGCGCGCTATTCATTTCTGGGCTGGCAGCCCCGCGAACGTCTGGTGGGCGGCAATGACGGCCTGCGCGTGCTGGATGCCCAGGGACGTGAGCTGCGGCGCTTGACCGGTAATCCTTTCGAGGTGGTGCGATCCTACCTCAAGCCGCTACGCAGCCCGGTGATCCCCGGACTGCCGCGGCTGACCGGCGGGTTGGTCGGTTACTTCGGCTACGACACCATCCGGGCTAGCGAACCGCTGCCCAACTGCCCGCCGGACGTGCTGGGTCTTCCTGATGTGCATTTGCTGCGTTGCGATCAACTCGCGGTGTTCGACCACAGTTTTAATCATCTGCTGCTGATCGATCATCTCGACCTGACGGCCGGCGCGTCGGTGGCCGAGGAATTGGCCAAGGCCGAGGTCCGCCTGGATGCCATGCAGGCTAGGCTGTCGGCGCCCTTCGAGGTTCCGCCGGTACCGGCCACCAGTGGCCCCATGCCCGACTTCCGCAGCCACACGCCGCGCAGCGTGTTCGAGGCCGGGGTCGGGCGCATTCAGGAATACATCAAAGCCGGCGACGCCTTCCAGGTGGTGCTCAGCCAGCGTCTGACCGCGCCCTTGGCCGCCACGCCCTTTCAGGTCTATCGCAGCCTGCGCAGTCTGAACCCCTCGCCGTATCTCTTCCATCTGCGCCTGGGCGAGGCCAGCCTGGTCGGCGCCAGTCCCGAACTGCTGGTGCGTGTTGAAGAGGGCAAGGTCGCGGTCCGGCCCATCGCCGGGACCATTCAGCGGGGCGAGACCCCGGCAGAGGACGAACGCTTGGCGGCGCAATTGCTCGCCGATCCCAAGGAACGGGCCGAGCACGTCATGCTCATCGACCTGGGCCGCAACGACGTCGGCCGGGTCTGCGTCCCGGGCACCGTGTTGTTGAAGGACCGCATGGTGATCGAGCGCTACAGCCACGTGCAGCACATTGTCAGTCACGTCGAGGGCACCCTACGGGATGACCTCGATTGCCTGGATGCGCTGCGGCATTGCCATCCGGCCGGGACGGTGTCTGGCGCCCCAAAAGTGCGCGCCATGCAGATAATCGATGAGCTAGAGCCGGTGAAGCGCGGGCCTTACGCGGGTGCGGTCGGCTACATCGATTACCGCGGCAACCTGGACACCTGCATCGCCCTGCGCACCGCCGTCTTGACCCCCGGCCAGGTGCACGTGCAGGCCGGTGCCGGCGTGGTCGCCGACAGCAGCCCGGCCGGCGAGTGGGAAGAGACCATGCGCAAGGCCCGGGCCGCACTGGCGGCCATTGGCCGGGCCGAGCGTTTCTAAGTCATAGCGGCGCACGGGTCGGCGCGGGCCGCGGGACATTCCCCTCAAGTCATGGGGGACCTCTGCCGACACTCAGGGCAAGGTTCCGCCGTGCCCCAGGATCACTCATCCACCCCGCCCCCCACCCTCCGCTTCCAGCGTTTGGCCCATCATCTGGCTGAACTCGAGAAGGGAGGCTGGGATCTGTCGCACCTCCAGGCCGAGGTCGACGCCGCGCACAGTGCGCAGCAGGCGGGCCATGTCGAGGTGGCGCAACGTCTGGCCGAACAGGTTTTGGTGCGGGTGACGGAGATGCTCAAAGCGCACGGCGTCAGCCTGCCTGCTGATGAAGAACTTTACTCATTGGCGGTGGGCGAGATCGCCAATGACGAGATGATCGTGGTCGATGACATGTCCTCGGCCGCGCGACCGGCGGTGGTGGTGGCACTGCCCCGCACGCCGCCGTCGATCCCCAATCCGGCACCGGCCATGAAAGCGTTGGCCGGCGAAGCGGCGCCCACCGAGGCCTGGCCAGATCAATCGGCCACCACGCCGGCTGTACCGTTAACGCCACCCGCTTCCGCCCCGACCCTGTTTGGCACCCGGCAAGTCGCCCGTGACGGCCAGATGCCGGGCACGGCAAGTGTGCGCATCGCCGCCCAGCTTGGCCCGTTGGTCGAGCGCACCGTGTCCGATCGGGTCAGTCAGGTCGTGGGGGCGCTGCGGGCGGAGTTTGCCGCCCGGCCGACCCCGCTTGAGGGCGAGGCCCTGGCCAAGGAGATCGAGTACCACGTCGAGCGCATTGCCGCCGAACGCGGCTGGTGTTCGCTCAGCGACGTACAGTCCTTGCTGGATTCCCAGCACCGCGAGGGCGATGCCCCGCCGCTGGCCTTCGCGCGGTTGGAAGCCGCCATCACCGAATTCGTCCGCCAGACCCAAAGCCAACAGGAACGCTTCCTGTCGACCTTTGCCGAGCGCATCGCCCAGGGCACCCATACCTTCACTCAGCGGCTGGCCGGGGCAGCGGTGGTGCCCAGCAAGGCTGGGACCAGCGAGGGTGAAGCCGGCCTGGATGCGGTTGCCCCCGGCATGCAGACTGCAGCCCATGCGGTGCGGGCCGCCCATTCCGGCACCACCTCAACGTTTTCCCGTCAGTCTCCATCAGGTGCGCAGAGCGGCGGCAGCCGGTCTGCGCAGGGCCTGCGCCGGGCCACGGAACAGGTCTTTCCCACCGCAGAATCAGCAGACGGCGGCAGCGCCTTGGATGCCACTGTGGCCAGTCGCCAGGACAGCATCTCGACCGAGGCCATAGGCCGGCTGGCGAGTGGGGCCCGGGTGGCGGTGGCGGCGACCGGTGAACTCGCGCCACCCTTGGCCCACGAGCGCCATCTCTCGGGCCTGCAACCAGTGCCGGAAGCGGTGTTCGGCCAAGCCGCCAACACGCGCACCCAGCCCCAGCTGCCGGCGGGGTCTGACCTGAGCGCCATGCTGCGGACCCTGCTGCCTGAGCTGCTGCAGGAACCGGCGGTGCGCAACCGCATCCTGGCCATTGTCGCGGTCGAGGCCTTCACCAATCCTGGCGCCCTGGGCGAACTCAGTGGATTGCGGTCTTTCCTCCGACAGGAACTGCGGCAGGCTGTCGCCAATCTTCCGGTGGGTCAACCCGCCTGAAGTCGGCCCTGGCGATGACCCCCACACCCACACCTTTGCGTAACCGCATCCTTGGCGTCCCACCCGTCGAAGCCCGTGTCGCCACCCTGGCGGCACGGTTGCCGCCGGATCTGGGTGATCGTCTGCCCATTGGTTTATGCAATTTCTCGCCAGACGGGCGCCTGCTGCACGCCAATCCGGCGGCGCAGCGGCTGCTTGGCCAGGTCCTGGGCCTGAACGAGACCCGCGATGGTTTGGTGGCCCGCCTTGAAGCCGGCTGCGCTGAACTGCAGCGCCTCCTGCCGGGTGGCCGGCTGGTGGTGGTGGCCGGGGGACGGCTGCTTGAGGTCGAGTCGCAAGCGAATGCCGATGGCGGTTTCCTGTGGCTGCTGACCGATGCCAGCGCCGAGCTGCGCCTGCGCGCCCAGCTAGCCGAAGAGGGGGGCCAGCTGGCGCATAGCCACGAGGCTTTCATCGTCATCGGCCTTAATGGCATCGTCCGTTTCGCCAATCGCTGTGGCGAGCGCGAGCGCGGTTATGCCGAGGGCGAGCTGGTAGGCGTGGGGTTGTGCTCTTTGGAGCGGCCCTGCGGTCCAGGCTATGAGGATCCCCGCGCCCTGTCCGACGAAGAACTGGCCGCGCGTCTGCACGGCGTGGTGCGTGATGGCGGTGTACTGCGCTACAATGCTTGGCATCGGCGCCGGGATGGCGGCGAGCTGCCGGTCGAAGCCAGCATGCACCCCCACCGCCTGGGCAGCGAGCAGGTGGTGCTGTTGTCGGTACGCGATGACAGCCGGCGCCTGATGCACATCCAGGCCCTGACCCAGGCCAAGCACGAGGCCGAGACGGCCAACCGGGCCAAGTCCGCCTTCCTGGCCATCACCAGTCACGAGCTGCGCACGCCGCTGACCGGCATCATGGGCTTCTGTGAACTGCTTGGCCTGGAAGTCCCCGAGGGCAATGGCGATGCCCGCAGTTACCTGAAGCTGATCGCTGATTCGTCGCAATCATTGCTCACCATCATCAATGACATTCTTGATCTGTCGAAGATCGAAGCACGTACGTTGGAGATCCGCCCGGTGGTGACCGATGTCGAGCAGCTGGTCGACCGCACCCTGGCGGGCTGGGTCAACCGCATTCAAGGAAAGGGCTTGATCCTCAGTCGAGCGCCCAGCCGCGGCACCCCGTCCCCGGTAAACACCGATCCACAGCGGTTGCGGCAGATGCTCGACAATCTGCTCTCCAACGCCTTCAAGTTCACCGAGCAGGGCACCATCGAACTGGCCGTCCTCCATGCGCCGGATGGGGTCGAGTTCACCGTTACCGACAGCGGCTGCGGCATCAGCGCCGAGCGCCGCGACCAGTTGTTCACCGCTTTCTGGCAGGCGGCGGACCATCATACCCGCGCCAATGGCGGCAACGGTCTGGGCCTGTACATCAGCCGCTCTATCGCCGAATTGCTGGGCGGGCGCTGCTGGTTGGAAGCTACCGGCAGCACCGGCAGCGTCTTCAAGCTGCGTATTCCACGCAGTACGACCATGCGCCACAGCGCCCGGCTGCTGAAAAGCGACGTCTGGATCCGTACGCCCCGGGGCCTTGAGCCGGTCAAACGCTAGGCGGTGGCCGATGCGCCACTTCCCGAGTCAGGCGATCGCTACCCGCTGCTGTCCGGCGGCGGCGACGTGATTGCCCCCAGGCGGCCCGTAACCAAGGGCCATTGGGCGGAGGTCGGTATTCCGTCTTTCCTCAGCCAGGACAGCCAGCACCATCCCCGCCCATGATCACCATCTGGGTCGCGACCGAGAAGGGCTTGGCCCGGCATGAGGGACCAGTGGAGTCAACCTTGCCGGCGAACACGGTGTGGTTGGACCTGCTGGAGGTCACCAAGGAAGAG
>JBBQTJ010000239.1:0-5423 GCA_038213315.1 Planctomycetota bacterium | reverse complement strand
GCCGCCCGTTCTCCTCCCCCTGCTCTCCACCCCGCTTCGCAGCGACGCAGTTGGGCTCGGATTCCAGGCCGGATTGCCATCTGCCTGGGCAGGGACTCACACCCTGCTGATATGGTGCGCTGTTGGGCGCACGACCGCGGGCCTCCAGGCCCGCTCTCAATCGCAAGCGGGCCTGGAGGCCCGCGGTCCCAGGGGGGGGCAGTCGGCGGTACGGGTCAGGCCCAGCGTTGCGCTAACACTGCGCCTTGCCCGACGACGTCCGGGATGCCGGTGCCTTCATAGCCGTTGCCGATCAGGGCCAGGTCGGGCATGGCGGCTTCGATGGCGCGGATGCGGGCCACGCGCTGCAGGTGGCCGAGTTCGTACTGGGGCAGGCTGGCGGGCCAGCGGGTGACCTCGATAAATCTCGGGGTGCCGCTGAGGCCGACCAGATCGCGCAGATCCGCCAGGACGCCAGCCACCAGGGCGGCGTTATCAAGTTGCTGGTGCTGCTGGCCGGTGGCGCCGCCCACGGCAGCGCGCAGCAGCACGGCGTCGTCCGGCGCGCGCCCGGCGAACTTGCTGCTCGCGATGGTGCACGCCATGGTTAGGCGGCGTTCGATTGACGGCACCACGAAGCCGGCTGCTTCCGGCAGGCGGGCGAGCTGGCTGCGCGCGCAGCCCAGCGCCACGGTGCAAATCCCGGCGTAGGGGATGGCGGCAAGCTCGGTGGACAAGGCCGGCGCCGCCTCGGCCAACAGGCGCGCAGCGGCATGGGCTGGCAGGCACAGGGCCACGCGACGAGCGCGTCGCACACTGCCATCCGCCAGGTGCAGGCGCCAGCCGTCGGCGCTGCGTTCGAGACGTTGCACGGCCGTATTCAGGCGCAGCTCGGCCCCGGCCAGGCGCTCGACCAAGCGATCGGTCAGCACCTGCAGGCCGCCCTTCAAGGTGATGAACAAGGCATAGCGCGCGCCGCTGGCGCCCTGGGTGCCGTGCGCCCGCACCGAGGCGCGCATGGCCAGCACCAGCGAGCGGTGGTTCCGCTCCATCTGGATCAGCTGCGGAAAAGCAGCGAGCAGACTGAGCCGCTCGGGGTCAGCGCTGTGCACGCTACCGATCAACGGCTGGGCCAGGCGCTCCAGGGCCTCGCGTCCAAGACGGCGGCGCACGAATTGGGCAAGGCTCTCTTCGGGCAGGGCCGGATCCCGGGCTGGCAGGAAGAGGTCCCAGGCCATGCGCAGCTTGCCGGGCAAGCTCATCACTGGCGACCACAGAAAGGGCCAGAACTTGGCCGGGGCCAGCAACTGGAAGCCTTCGGGCAGCGGCAGCAGGCGGGTGCCTTTGGCGATCAGTCCCTTGCGTGCCTCGGGGCGGGTGCTGATCACCTGGTCCTCAAGACCAAGGTCCTTCATCAGGGTCAAACCGGCAGGCTTGGCCGACAGCACCGCATCCGGACCCTGCTCGACCACGAAGCCGTCGTGCGTACCGGTCAGCACCAGGCCGCCCCAGCGGGAGCCCGCTTCGAAGAGCGCCAGACCATCCAGCCCACGGCGTTGGCCCAAGCGCCAGGCGGTGGCCAAGCCGCCGACTCCGCCGCCAATGATGGCGCAGTCGAGAATGGCGTCGGTCTGGTCGGGAGTAGTCATCAGGGAGTGGCCACGAGGGCGGCAGTGTCCGCCACTTCCGCCGCTGCCAACCCACAACCGAGGCGCGCCGACAGCTCGGCCAGGATGCCCTGCTTGTCATGGCACCAGGCATCGCCGATCAGCAAGCGGTCGGGTGCATCCGCCACCACCCGCTGCAGCGCCTGGTCCGGACGCAGGCGGCGGATCAGCCGCGCACAGGCGGCGACGTAGGCCGCGCGCGGCACGGTGGTGATGCGACCCGCCTCGTGCTGACGCGCCAGGGCGGTGCCGCGCATGAGGTGCAGGTTGTGCACCTTGACCGATGCCACCGGCAAGGCCGCCAGCAAGTCGCCCAGCCGCTCGGGGGCGTCATCCCCCTCACCCGGCAGGCCGAGGATGACATGCACGCACAGTTCAAAGCCGCGCCCGGCGCAACGCGCCACCGCGGCGTGGAACTCGGCCACGCTGTGCCCGCGATTCATCCGTGCCAGCACCGCATCCCGGTCGCTTTGCAGGCCCAGTTCGACGGTCAGGAAGGTGCGTTGCGCCAACTCGGCCAGCAACTCGACCACCGCTGCGGGCAGGCAGTCCGGCCGGGTGCCCAGGCTGAGGCCCACGCATTCGGGCAGGGCGAGCACCTGGGCATACAGCGCCGCGAGGCGATCAGGCGGGGCATAGGTATTGCTGAAGGCCTGCAGGTAGGCGATGAAACCGTCGGTCCGGCGATGCCGCCGGCGCAGTGCCACGCGGCCCCGGTCCCATTGCTCGGCCAGATCCGGTGGCCCATCCAGGCCAGGTGCAAACCCATGGTTGTCGCACCAGGCGCAGCCGCCCCGGCCACGCGTGCCATCCAGATTGGGGCAGGTGAAGCCGGCCTGCAGGCAGAGTTTGCGGATCCGCCGCCCCGGAAAGCGGTCGGCCAGGTGGTCGCGATAGGTGCGGAAGGAGTGGACAGGGCCACCGACCTGCGGCACGCCGGCCTCCCTCATCGCTTCGGCTGATAGACGCAGGTGGGATCCCAGCCGAAGGCATCGCCGCTGAGGTTGTAGGTGCGGCTGCGGCTGCCCCCGCAGATCTGGTTGAACTCGCACACGCCGCACTTGCCGCTGTAGGTCTCGGGCCGGCGCAAGCGCACGAAGGTGGGTTGGGTACGATAGACCTCGGCCAAGCTGTCGCGCCGGACATTGCCGCAGACCAGCGGCAGGAAGCCCGAGGGGCTGATGTCGCCAGTGCGGCTGATGAAGACGAAACCCTTGCCGTCGTTCACCGCGCCAGGCGCGCGCAGGCGCTTGCCGTCGGCCAGGTCCGGGCGGTCGCCGCCGCGGCGGGCGCGCTCTTGCGCCAGGACCCGGTAATAGGGTTGGCCGGCGGTGGTTTTCAGATCGAAGCTGGTGGCCGGGTCCAGGGCGATATCCGCCAGATCACGGTAGATGCGCTCATGCTCGGCGGCCGTGACCACCATCTCGCGGGTGGCGCGGCCGGTGGGCACCATCTGGAAAACCGACCACAGCTTGGCGCCCAGGAAGTCGCACATCCGGGCCATGTCCCGCACCTGATGGCGATTGTGGGGACCTATGGTGGTGTTGACCTGGACCTCCATGCCCAGGTCCCGGGCGGTGTGCAGGGCGGTGATGGCCCGATCAAAAGTGCCGGCGACGCCGCGAAACTCGTCATGCACCGCACGCTCGCTGGAGTCCAGGCTGATGGCCATGCGGCGGATGCCGGCCTCGTTCATGCGTGCGATCGTAGCGGTGGTCAGCAAGGGCGTGGCGGACGGGGTGATGGCCATGTGCAGGCCGATATCCGCGCCGTGCTTGGCCAACGCGAAGATGTCGGCCCGCTCCAACGGATCGCCGCCCGTGAAGACGAAGAGGACCGGCCCGAACTCGAGGCGTAGATGGCTCAGCAGGGCCATGCCCTCGGCGGTCGACAGCTCGTCGGGATGGGCGGTGGACTCGGCCTCGGCGCGGCAGTGGTGGCAGGTCAGGCCGCAGGCGCGGGTCACCTCCCAGATCACGATGAAGGGCGCACGGTCGAAAATCCCCGCCCCGGGCACGGCAGACGGGATCGAGATGGGCGGAGCGGTGACGGCCATATCCAGACTATATAAGGATATTTGGATGTTGAATGGTTTTTATACGCTCATGAGCCGGCTTTCTGCCGACGCCACGCCGCTGGAGTGACCTGGTAGGCCTGGCGGAAAAGTCTGAAAAAGTAGCCCGGTGAGCGATATCCCAGGCTCAGGGTGATGTCCGTGACATCCCGTTGGGTGCGGGCCAGCAGCCAGGCGGCGCTGGTTCAGGTACTGGTTGGGCGACACACGGTGCCGGACTCGACGAAGATCAGGTCGCAGAAGCCGCGATGACCGTGTTCGGCGAAGGGCCACAGCTTGGAACAGCTCGAATGTGAGAAATTACAACGACGCCAGGGGTTGTGGCCCCTGGCGTCGGTCATCGCGTGGCGATGTGGTTCAGGCTTCAACCGCCGGCGGCGCGGGTCTGCTTGAATTCCTTCCAGAAGTGCTCGGGCATGTCGAGGGCGATCTTGAGCGCGCCTTCGGCACCGGCGTACTGGGGCTCTTCGATGGTGGTGACCTTGCCGCCGCCGTATTCTTCGAGGGCCTTCTCGATCGCGCGGCCCAGACCCTTGATCTGGCTGCCACCGCCGCCCAGCAGGATGTTGTTACGCATCACCTGCTGGAATTCAGGGTCGTAGCTGCTGATCAGGTCCTGCAGGGCCTTGATCGTCGGGGGCACGATGGTGTAGCAGGACTTGTAGACCAGCTCGGTCAGATCGAAGTCCTTAGGCTTACCGGCCACCGGCAGCTTTTCAGTCACCGGGTCCATGGCCGGCGACACGGAGCTGTGACGCTCCTTGATCTGGCGGATCATGTTGATGGAGAACTGCGCGTCGCTGTGCTTCTCCTTGATCAGGTTGGCCAGGGTCTGGTCGATGGCGTCACCGGCGACCTCGTGGGTGCGCTGGTCGTCGGCGCCCGGCATGGTGCCGTGCACGCGGCACATGTCGGTGGTGCCCGCACCGATGTCGATCACCAGGGTGTCGGCGTAGTTGTCGCGGCCATAGGCCACCGAGAAGGGCTCGGAGCAGACGATGACCGAGTCGATGCAGTTCGAGCTGGCTTCGAGGATGGTGGCCTTGCCGTCGACACTGGCTTCGGCGGGGGCGCCGATCACCGAGTAGATGGTGTGACCCTTGGGGATCTTGGCCAGGCTGACCGCGTATTCGAGCAAGTCCTTGACCGCCTTCTTGACCTCGGGCGTGTCGCTGGCGCCCTTGTGCTTGATCGAACCGCCGGCCAGGGGCCGGAACAGGTTCAACGCCATGCGGTTTTCGAGAGCCTCTTTACCGTAGATGATGTCGCGGCCACCGAATTTCTTCTTGGCCACGTGATCTTTGGGATAACCGACGTAGGACCAGATGGTCTCACGGACGCCGGTTGAGGTGGCGATCGAGGTGCGGCTGGTGCCGAGATCGATGCCGAGGAAAGTTACGTCAGACATGGAGGCTCCTGCGGAGTGGATGGGTATGGGGTGGGAAGGGGTTTGGAAAGGGGAAGTTTGCCACTGGGCGGGACAGCGTCACGGACGCTGGTCCATGGGCGGGGGGGCTTTGCCGAGATCGACGCTGATGCGCTTGATGCCCGCGGAGCCCACGGCGACGCCGGCAGGCATGGGCGCGTCCCAGGGCAGGTCGTCAGGATTGATCTCTTCGCCTGCGGCGACCTCGACCTCACCATCAGCCGTCAGGCGCTTCATGCCGGCCACGGCCACCAACTTCACCGGACGCTCGAAGGTC
>JBBQTJ010000238.1:0-5437 GCA_038213315.1 Planctomycetota bacterium | reverse complement strand
TGGCTGGCGTGGCGCATGACGTGGAACTCTGGATTGCGCACTGCCTTCTTGCCCACCGGATCGACGGTGAACATGGCATTCTGCTTCCAGCCCCAGGTGCTTTCGCCCTTGGGCAGCAGCACCATGTTCCAGTACACGTAGGCATTGGTGCCACCGTGCAGGTACAGGCGGATCAGGTCGGCGACATACAGGGCGTAGTCCCAGGTGTTGTTGCCGTCGCCGCATTCGTTCTCGGTCTGCATCAAGGGCAGATCGGGGAAGGCGGCGTGGGTCCGGGCCACGGCGTGCTTGCCGGCCCACTGGTAGCCGACGCCCTTCACCACCGCGCGGGCCCCCGCATCGGCCAGGACGGTGCCGGTGAAGCCGGCGTAATCATCCGTGTTGAGGGTGCCCAGCCAGACTTCGGTGTTCAACTTGCGCCGGCTCAAGGTCGGGGCCAGGTGATCGCGGATGAAGTCGCGGAGCTGGGGTCCGGTCCATACGCAGCTAGGGAACTTCTGCTCGGCCACCGGCTCGTTCTGCGGGTGCAGCTGATGGATGGCCACGCCGTGACGGCGGTACTCTTCGATGAAGCGAGCGAGGTACAGGGCATAGGCCCGGTGAATGCCCGCATCGTCGATCAGCCGGCCGTTATTGTAGGCGCGGGGCGACTTCATCCAGGTGGGCGGCGACCAGGGCGAAGCCAGGGTCTTGAGGTCGGGCTTCAGTTTCAGCGCGGCGCGGATGTAAGGCAGCAGGATGGCCTCGTCGCGGGCCACCGAGAACTTCTTCAGCTCGGTATCGCCGGCGTGCTCATCGTGGCTGTACCACTCTGCAGCGTAATCATTCGCGCCAATGGGGATGCGGCCCCAGGTCAGGCGCAGGGGGCCCTTGGGATCGAAAAGGTCCTTGAACACCGCGTCGCGTTCGGGCGGGGCGAGCTTCTGCAGGGCGATCCAGCCCAACTCGTTGAAGCAGCCGCCGAAGCCCCACCAGGGTTGCTGCGCGGCACCAACGGTCAGATCGGCAGCGCCTTCGCCGGGCTTGGTGACCAGCTTGTTCCAAGCCTTTTCTGCTGTGGTGACGACGGCGAGCTTGATGGTGGTCATGAGGGATCCTTTGACGACGTGGGGGTAGCAGTTTCTGGTCAGGTACCGCCCTTGGCAAGGCCGCACCTTGGTAGACCATCGCGGCAATGTCAGCCGTGGCCGCCCTCATCGCCCTGCGACCCCATCAATGGGCCAAGAATCTGCTGGTTCTGGCCCCGCTGGTCGCCGGCCACGGCTACACCCGGCCCGAAGCCTGGCTGGCCGGCGGCCAGATTTTTGCCGCCTGGTGCCTGGCCGCCAGCGCCGGGTACCTGCTTAACGACTGGAGCGACCGCGACGCCGACCGGGCTCATCCGCGCAAGCGTCTGCGCCCGGTGGCCAGTGGGGCGCTGTCGGCCACGGCGGCCCTGTTGCTGTCCGCGCTCCTGGCCCTGGGGGCCCTGGCCTTGGCCGCTACGCAGGGTCCGCTGGTGCTGGCCTGTCTGGGCGTCTATCTGGTGCTGACGGCTGGATATTCCCGCTGGTTGAAGCGATTACCGATGGTCGATCTGTTCGTCCTGGCGGCCCTGTATTGCCTCCGCCTGTTGGGCGGGGGCTTGGCCACGGGCTATCCGCCCTCGGGCTGGCTGCTGGCCTGTGGGGTGTTCCTGTTCGTGGCCTTGGCGGCCCTGAAACGCTGCGGTGAGCTGGTCTCGGTGCCCCCGGCAAGCGACGGCGCCTTGCCCGGGCGGGGCTATCGCTTCGGCGACCTGCCGCTCCTTATGGCTCTGGGCATCGCCTGCAGTGTCCAGGCCGGCACTGTGCTGGCGCTGTATCTGACCCGGGCCGAAACCGCCCGCCTGTATGCCCATCCCGACTGGCTGTGGCTGCTGCTGCCGATCGTGCTGCTGTGGCAGGCCCGCTTGTGGCTAGCCGCTTGGCGCGGCACCATGCATGACGATCCGGTGGCGCATGCCCTGATGGATATCCCGGGAATCCTGCTGGTGGTCGCCGGCTTCGTGGTGGTGGTTGTGTCTGCATAGCCAGCGCTTGGCAGTCACCTGCCAAGCGCGTTTCACCGACCGCGATAGTCAGCATGAAACGACGCACCCCGCAGCAGAGCTGCGGGGTGCGTGGAAACCTCGGCTTATACCGCGATCACTTGGCGAAGTATTCGATGACCTTCTGGATATTTATGGGCATCGGCACCTGCTCGGGGCCGGGTACGGCCTCGATCGCCACGGTCAGGGTGTCCATGTCGACCTTCAGGCCGACCGGACGCTCCAACACGGGGCTGTTCACGGTGACGCGCAGGTCTTCGCGGTTGCGAGCCTTCTCGCGGACTTGGAAGGAGTCGCCGGCCTTGAGCATCTGACCGGGGCTCTTGGCGCGATGGGTGCCGATCATCACATTGCCGTGGCCGATGAGCTGGCGCGCGGCGGGGATGGTGCGGGTCAGGCCCGAGCGCCAGACCAGGTTGTCCAAGCGGGCTTCGAGCAGGCTCAGCATGTTGCGACCGGTGTCGCCGGGCATGCGGTAAGCCCGCTGGAACACCAGGCGCAGAGCGCGCTCGGTGACGCCATAGTGGTAGCGCAGCTTCTGTTTTTCCTTCAGGCGCACGCCAAACTCGCTGGTCTTGGGCGAGCGCTTGGAAGCGCCGGCCACACCGGGGGCGTAAGGGCGGCGGGTAGCGGTCTTGGTAGTGAAGCCGGGAAGCTCCTGGCCAAGACGGCGGATGATGCGCAAGCGGGGGCCGGTATAGCGGGCCATAGGCGGAACTCGTCTCCAAGGATCGCCGGCTAAGGCGACTCGTTCAAAAGCGGGCGCGTAGGATGTGCCTGAGATTCAGAATGCAAGCTTCTCTCTGGCGGAGCCGGTTCCGCAGCCTCAGCGCGGGGTGGACTTCCGGTTTTTCATCAAGTACTAGTACTTATCCCGGTATCACACACTATCAGACTGAGGTGCTGAACCAACGTCCCGTTGAAACGTTGGTCCGCAACCGACGTAAACCGTCCACACATTCCCGCCATTGAGCCCACGTCATGACCAGCCGCCCGTTCACCATTGCCCTCGTACCCGCCTTGCTGCTGGCGGCATGTGCCTTGGGCGGCGTTGATGCGCCCGGCGCCGGTTCGGCAACCACCGCGACCACTGACGGCGAGGGCGCCGCGCCCACGACCGAGCAGTTGCAGATGATCGCTGCGCAACAGGCCAGTGAGGGCTTGGCGGCGATGAAGGCCAGTGACAACGACACTGCCAAGTCGATCGATGCCGCCATCGCTTTCAGCAAGGCCCTGCATGCCTATGAGCAGTTGGACGACCAGGAAGCCTGTGCCGAGATGCGTGCCAACATCTTCTGGTGCAAGAAACGTATGAATCTAGACGACCTTCGCGCCTATCTGGCGCGCAAAGGCGAGGCGAACACCAGCGCCCTGCAGAAGGCCGTGGAAATTGCCGATGCCAAGGTGCCGGCGACCGAAGCGAAGGAGTACTACGACCGGGCCGCCAAATTCGCCGTGGACAATGCGGGCAAGCCCCTGGAGATGGCGATTCGCTGGTTTGAGGTTGCAGAACGCTTCAAGGGCACCGAGTGGGGCGACAGGGCCCAGACCCAGTCCATGGACGCACAGCGTGCAGCTCAGGAAGCCTTGAAACTCGAAGCGGCCCGCCTGACCGAGGAAAAGAAGCGGCTTCAGGAAGAGACCGCCAAGCTGGCGGCGGATAAGACCTCCTTCCGCGAGACCCGCTTCACCAAACCGGCCAAAGTGGTCGGACCCGAGCATCAAGTCGATCCGCCGGCGGCCCAGCCGGCCGCCGCCGCCCTGGCCAACATCAAGAGCCTCTACAAGGACGACTACGCCAAGAGGAAGCCCTTCCAGAAGCTGCGTCTGGCCAAGAAGCTGATCGACCAGGTGGCCCAGTCCAAGGACGACGCTGCCAGCGTGTGGACGATGCTGAAGGAGGCCGAGCGCTTGGCCCTGGAATGCGATGATTACGACCTCTATCTGACCTCGGTGGACACCCGCGCCGCCTGGTTCACCGGCGTCGATGCCATCAAGGAGAAGAAGGCCGACCTTGGCAAAATGAAGTCCAAGCCGATCGCCAATGCCATTGTCACGCTGATCGAAAAACCCGATGATGCGGCAGCCAATACCATCGCCGGCCGTTTCTTCTGCCTTGAAGCCCGCAAGTGGGACCTGGGCATGCCCATGCTGGCCTTAGGCAGTGACGTCGACTTCAAAAAGGTGGCGGAGATGGACGGGACCAATCCAACCGCCGCGGACGAGCAGACGCTGACCGCCGACCGCTGGTACGACTTGGTTCGCCGAGGCAATACGCCGACCGAAAAAACCGGCATGCAGGGCCGCGCCTTCATGTGGTACAGCAAGGCGGTGGCCACCTTGACCGGGGTGGCCAAGGATCGCGCCACCAAGCGCATCGCTGAATTGGACAAGGCCCTGCCGCTGACCTCGATCGACTGGGACAATCTGACGGCCAGCCAGTGGGACAAGCTGAAAGCGGCCCCCGTGGTGGTCGAAGGCCGCAAGGGCCGGACCAATTCCGGCATCACCTTGAAGCCGGGCATGCGCCTGCGCGTCGTGCCGCATCCCAGCGACACCTTCACCCTCGAAAGCTCATACTACGGCAAAGTAAATATCGACTGGAAGGGCAATGTCGTCACCGACAAACCCAAGGACACAGCGGACGCCGGGGCGATCACCTACCGCTTCGGCACCAGAGGTCCTGGCGCCATGCAGGTGCAGATCGGCGATAGCAAGGACTTCGTCGCCCCCGGCATCCACGAGGGCAATGGCGTTCTCTACGTTATGGCCAATGGCCGTAGCTGGTATGGT
The DNA here is from genome assembly GCA_038213315.1 of Planctomycetota bacterium. Classification (GTDB taxonomy): domain Bacteria; phylum Planctomycetota; class UBA11346; order UBA11346; family UBA11346; genus JBBQTJ01. The sequence continues at coordinate 576 of JBBQTJ010000238.1, read as the reverse complement.
AATGTCGGTGGCAGCATCCGCATCAAGGTGCTGACGGTGAAGGAAGAGGAGGAGTGAGGTTGGGAATGCTTGAATGCTCGAATGCTTAGATGCTCGAATGTTCAGATGAAATGCTGAATGCAGATGGGCAGGCGGGATCGCCGGCGTCTCGCCGGCTTTCGGTCGCTGGCCTCCAAATGTGGCCAGGGTGATCTTCAGCGTCCAAGCGCCGTGACCACATTCCCGTCTAAGAAATCACCTCTTCATACAATTCACTGGCAGTCATCTCGGTCAGGAAGCGGTTGGCCAGTGAGTCGAAATCGGCGAGGCGCAGCCGCAGCATGACAAAGATCTTCTCGTCGATGGGGTCCACCCAACGGTCGACGCCGCCTGGGTAGCCGAGACCGCGGACCATGGTCCGGGCCAGGTGGACGACAGCGGCGAGTTCAGGGTGGTTGGTGGCCCGGCTGGGATTGAGGTGGTGACGGATGACCGAGGCGATGGGGTCGGGCAGGTTCCAGGCCCGGGCCACCAGTGAGCCCAATTCACCGCCATGGAGACCCAGTTCTTGCTTGAGGGCGACCTGGAAGGGGCCGT
>JBBQTJ010000237.1:0-5525 GCA_038213315.1 Planctomycetota bacterium | reverse complement strand
AACTACTGCCGTGCGTTGCTCGGCCAGCGTTGGGGACCGCCGGCCCTACCCAGAATCGAGGGTGGGCATGTTGGGCAAGGAAGCATACCCTTCACAACGGCGTCAGGGGTCGGGCGGCCCGCGTAGGATGACCAGGCCGCAGCCACCGCAACGCTGGCCATAGACGCGACTGTTGGCGACCACGAAACTGACCAGCCCAGGACGCAGGCGCAGACCAAGGCTCAAAAAACGCTGCCACCAGGAAGAGCGCGCATCGAACCAGATTGCGCCATGGGCGTTGCGCATCCACCCCGTTGCCAGCTGGCCACCGCACCACGGACAGCGCCCCGCTGGCACCGGGGCCGGCTCGCTCTCGGGGGCGACCGTCGACGCGGCGTAGGGATTGGCGTCGTCCGGCATATCACCCCAGCAACGGCAGTACTGCCATCCACCCCAGGGCCGCCAGTGCGCACATCAGCACTACCAGTGCGGCCGGGCCATCGTCCCGCGCTGGTGTCGGCACCTGCGTGGCGTCTTCATCGATGATCACCGCCCGCACTAGGCGCAGATAGGCCAGGGCCGAAAGCACCGACGACAGCAACACCACCGCCGCGCCCACCGCTAGGTAGCCCGAGCCCGTGCCCAGCACCGCCAGCAGCAGGAACCACTTGGCCCAGAAACCAGCGAAGGGCGGCAGGCCGATCAGAGCCACCGCGCACAGGGCCAGGGCCGCGGCGATCAGCGGGCGACGCCGCCAGGCGCCGGCAAGCTGGGCCAGCCCGGTGCCGGTCGGGCCCTCCAGCAAGGCCAGGGCGGCAAAGGCGCCCAGATTCAAGGTGACGTAGGCGGCCAGATAATGCAGCAGCGCACCACGCGCCGCCGGCTGATCCCAGGCCGCCAGGGCCAGCAGCATGGCGCCGGCATGGGCGATGGCGCTGAAGGCAAGGATGCGTTTGCCGTCGCGCTGCGCCAAGGCGCCCAGGCTGCCGGTGAGCATGGTCAGCACCGCCACGCCGGTCAGGGCCACCGACAGGCCATGATGCCCGCCCGCGCCGTCCACCACCCGCGCAAGCACCGCGAAGGCCGCGATTTTTGGCAAGGTGGCGAACACCCCGGCGGAGATCGTCGGGCTGCCCTGATAGACTTCCGGCGCGTAATAGTGGAAGGGCGCCAAGGCCAACTTGTAGACCAGCCCGGCGGACGAGAGCACCAGGGCCCCCAGGAAAACCGGATCGCCGCCCAGGGTTCCGGCGAGTTTGAACGTGATGGCGGACAGCTCAAGGCTACCGGTCAGGCCGTACAGGTGGCTCATGCCGAACAGCATCAGCCCAGTGGCCAGGCCGCCGAACAGCACGTACTTCATGCCCGCCTCGGCGGCGCGCCGGTCGCCCGCGGCATAACCGGCCAGGACATAGCTCGACAGGCTGACCAGTTCGAGCGCGAGGAAGATCAGCAGCAAGTTGGTGGCCGCGCCCAGCACCATGGCGCCCAGGGCCAGGCCCAGCAGCACCACCGCGTATTCCCCCAGGTCGCGCCGCGCCATCAACGCCGTAGAACCGCTGACCGCGCCCAGCGCCAGGGCCGTGCCCACCAGTACCGTGATGCGCACGAAAGTGGTCAGGCTGTCGAGGGCCACCAGACCCAACGGGCCGTGACCCGCATACCCCACCGCACCTAGGGCGCAGGCGCAGACCAGCAGGGCGAAGCTAAGCACGCGCCGCCGGTGCGGGGCCGGCGTCAGCAGGTCGACGACCATGGTCAGCAGCAGGCCGATGGCGAGAACGCACTCGGGCAACATGGCGTGGAACATATCAGTGGCTCCCCACCGCCGCGTGGGCATGGCGCACCAGTTCGGCCACCGCCGGATCGCTGACGTCGGTGATCAGACGCGGCCACACCCCGATGAGGATGATCAGACCCGCGAGGGGCAGCAGCATCAGCCGTTCGCGACTGTCGCAGTCGGGCAGGTGCTGGTACGCGGGCACGGTCACCGGGCCGAAGGCCACGCGCTTGAGCATCCACAGCAGATACGCAGCCGACAGCACCACGCTGGTCGCGGCCACCAGGGCCAGCCAGCGGAAGTGCTCGCCCGCCTGCCACGCCCCCATCAGCGACAGCAGTTCGCCGGGGAACCCCGAGAGCATAGGCAGACCCGCGCCAGCCAAACAGCCCAGGGTCAACAGGCCCGCGTACAGGGGCATGGGGGCGGCCAGGCCGCCAAAGCCATCGATGCGGCGATGATGACAACGGTCGTAGATCACGCCCACCAGCAGGAAGAGCATGCTTGAGCCCAAGCCGTGGGTCAGCATCTGCACCACGCTGCCGCTGACCCCGGCGTGGGTCAGGCTGGCCAGACCAAGGAGGCAGAAGCCCATGTGGCTGACTGAGGCATAGGCGACCAGGCGCTTGAGGTCGGTCTGCATCAAGGCGACCCAGGCGGCATAGACGATGCCCGCCACGCCCAGGCCCGCCAAAATCGTCCCCGCACTGTGCGCCACCACCGGGAACAACGGCCACGCCAAGCGCAGGAATCCATAGACGCCCAGCTTGAGCAGCACGCCCGCCAGGATCACGCTGATGGCGGTAGGCGCCTGCACGTGGGCATGAGGCAGCCAGGTATGGAAGGGCAGCAGGGGCACCTTCACCGCGAAGGCGAGGAACAGGCACCAGAAAGCCACCGTGGCCAGGGGCAGGCCCAAAACCTGCTTGGTCGTCCAGTGATGCCACAACAGGCGATGATGATCAATGCGGAAGGAGCGCGGCACCAGCACGCAGGCCAGGCGCTCGCTGCCACCAGCTGGCCGGGTGAGCTCCGCCTCATGGATGGTCAGGCCGGCGTCGCGGGCCACCTGCTCAATGCGTGCGGGCTCCACCGGCACCAGCATACCAGTGGCCGGCGTGGCCCACCACAGCAGCAGCGGCACCGCCAGCAGCAGCACGCTGCCGGCCATGGTGTAGACCAGGAATTTCACCGCTGCGTAGCGCCGCTGCTCGCCGCCCCAGATGGCGATGAGCAGGAACATCGGCACCAGCATCGCCTCCCACGCGATGAAAAAGAAGATCCAATCGCGGGCCACGAACACGCCGGTCATGGCCGCGCACAGCACCAACAGCAGACTGAAATAGGCATGCACGCGGCGTGCGACGTGCCAGCTCGACAGCACCGCCAGCACGCTGATCAGCCCGCTGAGGGCGATCAGGCCGGCGCTCAGGCCGTCGACGCCCACGTCCCACGCCACGCCCGCGCCCAGCGGCAGGCTGAGCTCATGCCGCCACCCGGCTCCCGGAGCGCGCAGGAAGCCGACATAGATGACCAGGCCCAGCACCAGACCACCCAGCGTGCCCAGCAGCGCCGCCACACGGACCCGCTCGGCGGGCACGAGCCACAGGAAGGCCGCCGCGAACAGGGGGAACAGGATCAGCGCAGTGAGCATGTCAGGTCAACAGCAGGAGGACGAGGACCACGGCGATGGCCAGGCAGGCATAGGCGGCATAGGCGCCGATCCGGCCATTTTGGGCCGCGACGCTGGCCCGGCCCAGGGCGGCGACGCTGCGGCCCACGCCGTCCACCAAACTATCGAGGGAGATCAGCGTCATCAAACGGGTTGGCGTGGCGGGCCCGGTCGGCGCCGCATCCAGCTTGGCCAGACGCTCGGCGCTGCCCAGATCCAGCCGCGCCAGCAGCCGACCGATCCCCTGGCCCAGGCCATTGACCACCGCCCGGTCATAGAGTTTATCGAGCCACCACAGCTCGGCCAGGAAGCGCCATACGGGCTGGAAACCCCGGGCCAGGGCGCCGGGCGCATCAATGCGCCGGCGCTCGGGCAGCCACCAGAAGACCAGGATGCTGAAGCTCATGCCGATGGCCATCAGCACGGTGGCGAGCAGGGCCACGGTGCCATGTGCATGATGGCGCAGCTCGATCATTTCGTGGCCAGCCGCCGGGCCGGGCGCAGTCAGCAGCGTATCGAGCGGGCCGCTCGCCAAGGGATTGGCATTGAAGGTGAAGACCACCTGAAACGTACCCAGCGCCAGCAGCAGCAGCACCACGGTCGCCCGCGGCCAGGGATCGTGAGCGTGGTCCACCGCGTGGACATCACGCGGCGTGCCCGCGAACAAGCGCAGCCACCAACGGGTCATATAGGCCGCTGTCAGCAGAGCCGTGACCAAGCCCAAGCCCAACGGCACGACGTGCTGCCAACGGCCATCCTGGGCCGCGACCCAGGCCGCGGCCAGGACGGCGTCCTTGCTGTAGAAGCCGCTGAAGAAGGGCATGCCGCAGATCGCCAGTACCGCTAGGCCCGCCGCCAGCGCAGTGAACGGCATCTTGCGACGCAGGCCGCCCAGGCGGTGCAGATTTTGCTGCTCGTGGCAGGCGTGGATCACCGCCGCGGCGCAGAGGAACAGCAGGCATTTGAAAATGGCATGGGTGAAGAGGTGGCTGATGCCGGCGGTATAGCCGCCAGTGTCGCCGCCGCTGCCCAGGCCCAGCAGCATGAAGCCGAGCTGGCTGATGGTCGAATAGGCCAGCACCGCCTTCAGGTCCCACTGCACGCAGGCGATGGTGGCGGCCAGGAAGCAGGTGATGGCCCCGATCCACTGCACGGTCAGCAGCACGTCGGGCGTCAGCATGGGATAGCAGCGCGCGATGAGGTACACCCCGGCGGCGACCATGGTCGCGGCGTGGATGATCGCTGACGCCGTGGTCGGGCCCTGCATCGCATCGGGCAGCCAGGTGTGCAGCGGGAACTGGGCGCTCTTCCCGATGGCACCCAAAAGGATACCCAGGCCCGCCAAGGTTAGCAGCGTGGTGCCCGACAGGCCGGCGAAGGACACGCGGTCAAAGGCGCCATCGCGGACCAGGCTGAACACCTCGTCCCAGCGCAGCGACGCCGCGCCGGCGGCCCAAGCCACCCAGGTGACAATGGCCACGGCGCTGAGGAAACCGAAGTCGCCAACGCGGTTCATCACAAAGGCCTTGAGCTGCGCATGGGCGGGCGAGAGGCGGCTCTCGATCACTCCGCACGCCCCTGGGGCCTTCATCGCCTGATAGTGCGCATCGTCGGCGGCCGCTGGTTTGTCGAACCAGTAACCGATCAGGAAGTAGCTGCCCAGGCCGACCAGTTCCCAACCGATGAACGACAGCAGCAGATTGTCGCTAAGGACCACCGTGAGCATGGCGGCGCAGAAGAAGGTGAACATCCAGTAGAAGCGGCGCTCAAAGCGGTCGCCGTGCAGGTACCAGGTGGTGAACACCAGCACCAGGGTGGCGAGCAGGCAGACCACCACGGTCATCAGCGCGGCGAGCGGGTCCACCCATAGGCCGAGATTCAACGCCAGCGGGCCGTGGGGGCCGGGCAGGATGAGCCAGGTGGCGAGGTGGCTGAGGAGCGGTTGGGCTTCGCTTGAGCTACAGACGTGGAGGGCTTGGCCAACGCTGAGGGCGGTGCAGACGGCCATGACCAGGATCGCGAGCCAGGCGTGGACGGCGACGGGGAGGCGGCGGCCGGCGGCGAGCAGGACGGCGGCGGTGAGCAGCGGGGCGA
>JBBQTJ010000236.1:0-5545 GCA_038213315.1 Planctomycetota bacterium | reverse complement strand
CGCGTGATCGCCAACAGTCCGCCGCCCGTGACCCTGCGCGTCGACAAGATGAAGCTGCGCTTCGTGCTCGACTTCATCATGCGCATCACTTCGCTGAAATACGCGCTGCGCGACGAGGCCATCTACATCTCCAACGAGCAGGGCGTACGCGGCGACCAGTTCATGAAGCTCTATGACGTGCGCGATCTGACGCACGCTATGCAAAGCTTCCCCGGCCCCGATCTGGACATCCCCGAGCCCGGCGGCACCGGCAGCCGCCTGCTGCCCCCGGTCGAACCCGAGACCCGGCCCGAGACCAGCGAGTTCATCGCCATCATCAAGAGCGTGGTGGCGCCCAATACCTGGTCGGACAATGGCGGCCAGGGCACCATCGAGGAATTCAACGGCTCGATGGTGGTCACCCAGACCAAGGACATCCACGAACAGGTGGCCGAGATGCTGCGCAGCCTGCGCAACCAGAAGGGCACTCAGATCCACGTGAAGGTGAAGTTCCTCGCCGTCGAGAACGCGAGCCTGGAAGAGATCGGCGTCAACTGGAACAACTTCACCGGCCCCACGGCCCCCGGCACCGCTTCCTTAGTGCCCCTGCCCGCGCAACGGCCAGGCAGCAGTGTCGGCGGCTACTATGCCGACCCCGCCAACAGCATGGTCGCGGCCGGCGCGGTGGACAACCAGCTGCAGAGCTACACCACGGGCAATAGCCTCAGCCGCAGCCCGGGCGATGGCTTCCAGCTGGGTGGACAGTCTTGGCAGATCGCCAACAACCTGTATGCCAGCGCCGTCCTCGACATGGTCGAGAAGGAGCGCAAGGGCAACGTGCTGTTCGAGCCTGATCTGAGCATGTTCAATGGCCAGCAGGCCCACATCGTCAACATGAACCAGCAGTCGTACATCGCCGACTATGACGTGGTCCAGGGCCAGTACGATCCCATTGTCAGCATCTTGTCCTACGGCACGGTGCTGGATGTGCAGGCTATTGCCAGCGCGGACAAGAAGTACATCACCTTGACCCTGCGCCCCACGGATGCCCAGGTTGAAAGCTGGCGTCGCTTTGGTCCGCCGGTGACGACCGGCACCTTCCCGGGTGGTCCGGTGGTTGGCGGTCAGGCCGGCAATGCCACGGCCGGCAATGGCGGCACGGGCGGCCCGTCCATCGCCGGCACCAACCCGCTGTTGATCCCCCAGCTGCTGTACCGGTCGGTGCGCACGTCGGTCACCATCCCCGATGGCGGCAGTCTGGTCATCGCCGGCATGACCAAGGGCGAAAGCGGGCAGGCCCACTCCGGCATCCCCTTCCTCAGCCACATCCCCTTCCTAGGCCGTCTGTTCAGCCGCAATGGCCGGCAAGAGACCGAACTGCGCAACATGATCGTGGTGCAGGCCGACGTGGTGATCTTCGAGGAAGTCGAAAAGAACCTCTGATCCTTGCCGGTCGTCCGGTCGTCGTCGCCGCCCCGCCAGTCATCTGGTGGGGCGGTGCCGTTTGACCCGGTCGGCCACGCTTCGTTGCACCGCGGGCGCTGCACTCTACATCCCTCATCCACGATTCAGGGTTGCGCTGGCTGTCCGACGACCGGACGACCGCACGGCCGGACGACCGGATGACTGCCATGACCTCTGCTGACGCCAACGAATACCGCGCCGCCCGTGCCGAGAAGGCCAACCGCCTGCGCGCTTTAGGTATCGATCCCTTCGGCGTGACCTTCACCACCACCCATTCGGTGGCTGCCGCCCGGGCCTCGTGCCCGGCCGCGGCCGAGGCCGGTCAGCCCCAGACCCGGGGCGAGCGGGTGCGTCTGGCCGGGCGCATCGGCAATCTGCGCAAGTCAGGGGCGAAGCTGGTCTTCGCCACACTGTACGACCGCAGCCGCGCCACCGTTTATCGTCAGCAGGTGTTGGCCGGCCGCGTGGATCTGGGCAGCGCCGAGGCCAAAAAGGAACGTGGCATCCAGCTCTTCCTCGACACCAAGACCTTGGGCGAAACCGCCTGGGCGCAGGTCGACTGCCTGGATCTGGCCGACTGGATCGGCGTGGCTGGCCAGGTCGGACGCACCCGCACCGGCGAGATCTCGATCTTCGTCGAGGAACTGACCGTGCTGGGCAAGACCATGCTGCCGCCGCCGCACCAGGCCGGCGCGGCGGAAGAGCGCCTGTCCGACGAGGTCCGCGCCCGGCAGCGCTATCTGGATCTGCTGCAAAGCGACGAGGCCATGGACACCTTCGTCCTGCGCAGCCGCCTGGTGGCCGAGATCCGCCGCTTCTTCACTGACCGCGACTTCCTGGAGGTGGAGACGCCGATGATGCAGCCGATGCCGGGCGGCGCGGCGGCCCGGCCATTCGTCACCCATCACAACGCCTTGGATCTTGACCTGTACCTGCGCATTGCGCCCGAGCTGTACCTCAAGCGCCTGCTGGTTGGCGGCCTTGAACGCGTCTTCGAGTTGAACCGCAACTTCCGCAATGAAGGCCTCAGTCCGCGGCACAATCCCGAATTCACCATGATCGAGTGGTACCAGGCCTATGCCGACCACCACGTCATGATGGACCTCAGCGAGGCGCTCTTCCGCAGCCTGGCGGATCGCGTGTTGGGTACGCGCACCCTGCGCTTCAATGGTCACGTGTTGGATCTGGGCGCACCGTGGCGACGCATCACCTACCATGACGCGCTGCAGGAATTCGGCGGTTTATGCTACACTGATCAGGTGGCGGTCACCGCCAAGGCCCGGGACCTGGGCCTGCAGCTGGACGACTTCCCGACCTACGACCGTCTCGCCAATGCCGTCTGGGAGGCCGTGGTCGAACCACACCTGATTCAACCCACCTTCATCACCGACCAGCCCACCTGGCTGACGCCGCTCTGCCGCACTTGGCCCAACGATCCACAGAAGACCATGCGTTTCGAGCTGTTCATGGCCCGCATGGAGGTCGGCAACGCCTACAGCGAGCTGAACGATCCCGATGTGCAGCGGCAGCGCTTCGTCGCCCAGGGCGCCGAGGCCACTGCCGCCAAGGATGACGAAGCGGGCACCTTGGCCGATCAGATCGATGAAGACTACTGCACGGCCCTCGACCACGGTCTGCCGGTCTGCGGTGGCCAGGGCATCGGCATCGACCGTCTGGTGATGTTGTTCTGCGGGCAGGCATCGATCCGCGATGTGATCCTCTTCCCGACCATGCGGCCGGGATAGGGTCGACGCTCAGGCCGAATCACACAGCAGGGCAACGACTCGCTACGCGCCGCCGAACCTTTGGCCGGCACCTCCGTTTGTCCCCTCGCAAGAACACCGGCACTACGCCCTTGTCCCTTGTACCACACAGGTTTCCACCGCCTCGGCCGGAACCCTTGTGAGGTGGTGAACAAACGGCAGCATGCCACGTCCACCGCTTTGTCGCCCGCGGCTAGTCCGGCGGGTCCACCCTTCACGGAGCCACCATGCGTCGCTACCTCCGCTCGGCCCTGCCGGTCCTCGCCCTCCTCGCCACCACTGCAGCCCTGTCCATGGGCGCTGAAGCCGCGGCAGGCGGAGAAGAAAAGGCCAAGGGCGGACTCAGCCTGCTCGACCTGATCATCCTCGCCGGACCCATCGAGTGGGGTGTCCTGATACCGCTGTCGGTGATCTGCTACTCGATGGCTCTGCAGTACGTGTTCACCATCAAGCGTGACACCCTGGTGCCCGACGCCCTGGCGGACGACCTCCACAACATTCTCGCCGAAGGCCCCACTGACGAAGCGGTTGAAAACGCCCGCAACAGCGTCAGCGGCGATACCAGCATGCTCGGCAACATCCTCGCCGCCGCCTTCGACAAGAAGGACTTTGGCTACGAGGCGATGAAGGAAGCCGCCGAACGCATCGGCATCTCTGAACACAACAAGTACATGAGCCGCGTCGGCTGGCTGTCGCTCTTCGCAAGCTCGGCCACCCTGCTGGGCCTGCTGGGCACAGTGTCTGGTATCATCAAGTCGTTCTTGACCATGTCCTCGGCCGGTGGCGCCGCCGACCCCAGCATGCTTGCCGGCTCGATCGGTGAAGCCCTGGTCTGCACCGCGACCGGACTGTTCATCGCCATCGGCGCGCTCTACTTCTACTTCTTTCTGCGCAACCGCGTGAACCAGGCCGCCCTGGATGCCGGCGTGATCACCAACGAGATCCTCGACTACTTCCGCGGCACCAAGTGATCGCCCGCTGCGGGCTGGCCACGCCAGTCCGCAGCCTTCCCCCACTGCCCCGCATTTCTCAACGAGGTTCCTATGTCATCAGGTGCCGTACAAGGCGCATCGCACGGACCCGGCGGCGTCAAACAGGAAAGCCTGGATGTCGATCTGGTGCCGTTGATCGACTGCGTGTTCCTGCTACTGCTGTTCTTCATGCTCTGCGGTCGCATGTCGATGGACAACCGCGCCCAGCAGATCACCGTCCCGCCGACCAAGACGGCCGTAAAGTTCGATCCCAAGGGCCATGGTTGGGGTCACATCGTCGTCAACGTCTTCGGCAGCACCCAGTCCGGTACGCCCCCGCGCAATTCCATCCGGGTCGGCAAGCAGGATTTCGCCGCCAAGGGCATCGATGACTACAGCGCCTATCAGGGCCTGCGCACCCTCCTCGACCAAGTCTATGACCAGGCCGAGAAGTATGACGACCCCAAGGGCACCGGCATGAAGCTGCCCAAGGTGATCATCGAACTGCGCGCCGATGCGGACACCGAATATCGCGTGGTCCAAGAGGTCCAACAGGTCGTCACCGACGTGATGGATCTGACCAACATGCAGCCGAAGAAGAACTTCAATCCCGCGACTCAGAAGTGCTTCGTCAATATCAACTTCACCACGCGCCGTCCTCAGGACTGACGCCCACCCTGCGACCGCGAAGGACCTGTCATGGCTGATGATACCGGCGAAAAAATGGCCGAGGGCAAGCTCGACCTCGTGCCGATGATCGATTGCGTGATGCTACTGCTGCTTTTCTTCATTCTGACCACCAAGTTCACGACCGAAGAAAAGTCCATCAGCAGCCTATTGCCTACCGACAAGGGCCAGGCCCCGTCGAGGCCCAGCAAGCTTGAGCCGCCCAAGCAGGTCAACATCCTGATCTATCCCGATGGCATGGAAAAGGGCAAGCAGCCCTCTGGTTATCAGAAGCAGTTGGAAGAGATGCGCCTGCCTGGCGCTGTCATCCCCTCGGCGACCCTGCGCGTCGGCGGCAATCTCATTGGCAAAATGGACGGCCCGCTAATGAACCGGCAGAAAACTACCGAGCAGATCGGCCACATCAACTGGGTGCACAGCGAACTTGAGAATCAGCTTGCCGCCTACGAACAGCCCGGTGACCGCAAAGGTCAGCAGGATATCGTCATCAACTGCTTCAGCGGCCTGAGCTGGAAGTTCAGCCTGGTGGTCTACGACGCCGTCCGCGCCTATGAAGCCAAGAAGTCCGGCGTCACCTACACCGGCGACCCACGCCAGCTCGACGAATCCCGCGGCGTGACCTTCGCTCCACCGCGCATTCGCAACTATGACGCCCGGGAACTGGGCAACGAACTGTTCGAA
>JBBQTJ010000235.1:0-5586 GCA_038213315.1 Planctomycetota bacterium | reverse complement strand
CTTGGCCTCTTCCTCAAGCTCCTTGGCCAGCTTGTCCAGATCCTCAAGGTCCTCGTCATCCCAGTAGTCGTCTTCGCGCACCAGCAGGTAGGTGAGCATGCCGCCGGCCAGCATCACGTTCAGCACGTAGCCGGCCACCAGCGCCAGGATCAGCGTCTGCCACAGGCCGACCACCAGGCCGGGACCGTAGCGGTAGAAACCCATGTTGTCGCCCGCGGTGTTGGCCGTGGTTTCGCTGGCGGCGCGATAGCGCATCGCCTCCAGGCCCGATTCGCTGGACGTGCCATAATCACTGGTGCTGCTAGCGCCGCCCAGGCGCTGCTGGGTTGGGGAGGGGTTCCAGAAGCGGCGATCCAGGTACTGGCTTACGTCGAAGACGCGCATCAGATTACCGCTGTACCTGGCGGCGAAGGCTTCGGTGTTGTTGATCTCGTTGCCCGGCAGCAGATCGACGCGGCTGGTCGCGGCTGACCAACTGCCCAGGTAGGTGACGCCACCCACGCCCAGGGCCGAGACCACGCTGGCCATCAGGATGGTCGCCGCCAGGCACGCGGCCAGGATGTGCGGCTTGGTGCCCACCGCTTCGACGGTATCGACCACATTGTCGAACCAACCGTGCTTACGCACCGCGATGATGGCGGGGAAGACGAAGATGCTCAGGCAGGCCGCCGCCAGCGCCAGGAGCGCGAGGATCGCCAGGCAGAAGCCGATGGGGTAGAGGATGGCGTACAGCACACTGCCGGCATAGGGGATGCTCATCACCAGCAGCGGCAGGTATTGCAGCAGCAGGTTCACCGCCACCACCAGGGCGAGCAGGAACAAGGGCACCATGATGGCCGGAGCGACCCGGCTGCGGTACTGGCCCAAGGCCTCTTTCAGCGACAGGAACTCGTCATCCAGCAGGTCGGCCCGCATCACCACTGCCACCAGGGTGGCTCCCAGGCTGAAAATCAGCGCCGCAACCGCGACCACGATGATCATCACCAGGGGATACCAGACGGTATTGGCGCCCCAGGCCGGATTCATGATCGCCTGGTGGGCCAACTGGGCCCAGCCCGCCAGCAGGGCCAGGGTCACGGCGGACACCAGCATGCATTTGGGCTTGAAGGCCAACATCGGCGCCGTGAACAGGTCACGCCAGCTCCACTGGCGCGGTTCAGGCTTCCACTCCGCCGGCGGGGCCGGGTCGGCGCCAGCATCAGCAGGCTTCGGATCAGTGGGTTCGTTCATACCAGACTCCAAGGAAGCGGGCACCCTAGGACGATGGGCAGAGGAGGCAACCAGGGGGGTTCATGGGAACTTCACGAACAACCGTCGCGGGGTCGGACGGCCAGACAGTCGCGAGGTCGCGGAGTCGCGGAGTCGCGGGGTCGCGGGGTCAAACGACCAAACAGCCAGCGGCAGACTGCCTTTCAGGAGCGATCTCGGCAACCACGTAACCACATACTTCACGTTGGTTTCTCCGACCCTGCGACTCCGCGACCACGCGACCACGCGACCCCGCGACTGGTTGCTTGTCCATCCGACTCCGCGACCCCGCGACTGGCTATTTATCCGTCCGACCACGCGGCTCCGCGACTGCATTTCCCATCGTCCCTCTTTTGTGGTATGATCACCCGTGGAAGATCAGCGCCTTGTTCGCCTAGCCCAGGATTACGGTTACCTGACCGCCGCGCAGGTGGCGCGGGCCGAGCAAGAACGCCAGGCCCTGGCCGACCGCGGCGTCGAACGCTCCTTGTGGTTCATGCTCATGGACCTTGAGCTGATCACCGACCGCCAGGCCCGGGATCTGCGCAAGCACGTCTCGTCCAGCACCGTGCGCGCGCTTGAGGTCGAAGGCTACGTCTTCCAGGGTCGCATCGGCTCGGGCGGGATGGGCGACGTGTTCCGCGCCCGCAATGCCCAGGGCCAGGAGGTGGCGGTCAAGCTGCTGGCCGCCCGCTATGCCCATAGCGACGAGAGCCTGCGCCGCTTCCAGCGTGAGGCCCGGGCCGGCATGCGCCTCCAGCACCCCAACATCGTGCGCTCGCTGTCGGCCGGCGAAACCGACGGCAACCATTACCTGATCATGGAGCTGGTCGAAGGGCAGAGCCTGAAGGCCCGCCTGGGCGAAGGCAGCCGCATCAGCGAGGACGAAGCCCTGCACGTGCTGGTGCAGATCGCCGATGCGCTCTCATACGCCTGGGCGCAGGGCATCCTGCACCGCGACGTCAAGCCGGCCAACATCGTCCTGGGGGCATCCCGACCCGGCACCGATGAGCCTTTTTGCGCCAAGCTCTGCGACTTTGGCCTGGCCAAGGTCTGGCAGCGGCGCGAGGACGACTCCATCGGGCAGCTCACCGGCCCGAATCTGGCCCTGGGTACACCCCACTACATGAGTCCGGAGCAGGCCGCAGGCGAAAGCGACCTTGACCAGCGCTGCGATGTGTACGGCCTGGGCGCCAGCATCTATCACTGCCTGCTGGGCCACACCATGTTCGCGGGGAAAAGCTCGGCGGTGATCATGTACAAGCAGGTCACCGAGACCGTGGACCTGAGCCAATTGACCTCGGCCCTGGCCAGCCCGGGCTTCAAGGACCTGCTCACGCGCATGCTGCACAAGGACCGGGACAAGCGCATCGCCGACTGGGCCGAGGTCCAACGCACCGCCCGCGACCTGCTCGGCCGCCGACAGAGCCAGCGCATCGCCCTGCCGGTGCTGCGGCCCACCCCCGGCATCTCCGGCTCGCGGATCCACCCCGCCCTGGCGGGCGCGATCGAGCGCGCCGGCAGCGCAACCAAGCGGCGGCGCTGGCTACCGGCGGCGGTGGTCGCGGGCGCCATCCTGGCCGGTGCCCTGGTCGCCTGGACGGCTTTAAAACTCCTCGCCTGAACCCGGTCTTTTTATACCCCTCTCATCTCCCCCTTGCGCCCCCTCCACAGCCGGGGCTATACTGCGGGGCCCTGCAGCGAAGGAACCTGACATGCCCAAGACCATCCTGGTCGTCGACGATTCGGCAATGATGCGCAAGATCGTCATCAAGAACATCAAAGAAAGCGGCTTCAACGTCAACATCGTTGAAGCTAGCGACGGCAAGGAAGGCTACGAGAAGTTCGCCGCTGGTGGCATCGACTTGGTGCTGTCCGACTGGAACATGCCCAACATGGACGGCCTCTCGATGGTCAAGGAGATCCGCAAGAAGGATCCCGAGAAAAAGGTCCCGGTGATCATGATCACCACCGAAGGCTCGGCCGACAAGGTCAAGGACGCCGTCCTGGCCGGGGTGCAGAACTACCTGGCCAAGCCCTTCACCCCCGAGCGCTTCAAAGAAAAACTCTCACCGTACCTGCTGTGAGACCAGCGCGTACCACCCCAGACCGCTGAGCAGCGGTGCTGGGGCAGGGTCCGTGCTCCACTCTTTACACTCAGAACTCCGGCCTCATTCCCATGCCCGAAACCATTCTTGTCGTCGATGATGAACCCGCGATCCGCAGTGCGATCGTGCGGGCCTTCGCCGACCTGACGGTGGTGCAGGCCGAAACCTGCGCTGAGGCCCTTGAACGCGTCCGCGACGCCTATCCCGACATCGTCCTGCTGGATCAGCGCCTGCCCGACGGCGACGGCCTGAGCCTGGTGGCGCGCATGCGCGCCATCGATCCGGACCTGCCGGTGGTGCTGCTGACTGGCCACGGCTCGGTCGACTTGGCCGTCGAAGCCTTGAAGGCCGGCGCCACGGACTTCATCGAAAAGCCCTTCAAACTCGAACGCCTGCGCACCACCGTCAATCTGTTGCTGGACAAGCAGCGGCTGGGCCGGCAGGTCGCGCGCCTGGCGGGCAAGAACCAGGGCCGCAGCTCGCTGATCGCCCACAGCGTGGGCATGAAAAAGGTCCTGGCGCTGGTCAAACGTGTCGCCGGCGTGCCCGGCACCACGGTGCTGATCCAGGGCGAATCTGGCACCGGCAAAGAACTGATCGCCCGCGCCATTCACGAACGCTCGTCCCGCGCCGAGAAGCAATTCGTCGCCATCAATTGCGCCGCCTTGTCCGAGCACCTGCTCGAAGCCGAATTGTTCGGCTATGAGAAGGGCGCCTTCACCGGCGCCGACGCCAAGGGCAAGGCCGGTCTCTTCGAAGTCGCGGATGGCGGCACGGTCTTCCTGGACGAGGTCGGCGAAATGCCCCTGCCCTTGCAGACCAAACTGCTGCGCGCCCTGCAGGAACGCCGCTTCCGCCGCGTCGGCGGTCTGCACGACGTGGAGGTCGACGTGCGCGTGGTCGCCGCCACCAACCGCGACCTGCGCACCGAGGTCGCGGGCGGCCGCTTCCGCCAGGACCTCTACTACCGCCTACGGGTGGTGCCGGTGAATGTGCCGCCCCTGCGCGACCGGCCCGACGACATCCTGCCCCTCGCCGACCACCTGATCAAACGTCTGGCCCCCGAACTGGGCCGGCCCGGTCTGGGCTTCGCCCCCGAAGCCCGCGATGCGATGGTGCGCTATGTCTGGCCTGGCAATGTGCGCGAACTGGCCAATGCCGTCGAGCGGGCGGTGATCACCGCCGAAGGCGATGCCATCATCCCCGGCGACCTGTGCATGGACGAACGCCTGCCCGAGGTGACCCGCACGCACCAGCGCCAGGTGGCCAACACCGTCAACCACAGCAGCAGCGCCAGCAGCGCCGCCGCCAATCCCGCCCTGGAGCCCATGCCCGCCCTGCCCCGGGGCAGCCTGGTGGTGCCGCCCGCGATGCGCGACCTGGCTCAGGTCGAAGCTATGATCGTCAAAGCCGTCTTGGAAGAGACCGGCGGCCAGAAGTCGAAGGCCGCTGAACTCCTCGGCATCAACCGCACGACGCTCTATAATAAGCTGAAGGAATTGCAGCTGACGGTGGAGGAGTGAATATACAGGTTATGGTGGTTGGGATATGGGGTATGGTATAAGGCACTGCTTGAACCTTACTTGTTCCCGCTCGCGCGATGTCTTTCACCATACCCCATAACCCATCCACCATAACCCATATCCGTGGCCCCCATCCTCGCTCCTATTGATTCCGATACCGCCAGGCGCGCTGGCGATGCTGGCCTGGCGATGGATCCCCATGCCCTTGAGGCTGAGCTTAAACGCCTGCGTCCTCTGGCGGAGATGGGCCGCATGGCTGCCACGGTGGCGCACGAGATCCGCAATCCCCTGACCGGCATCAGCGCCAACGCCGAACTGCTGCGCGAAAGCGTCGGCGACCCGGCGGACATCGAATCGGTGGACATCATCCTGGCTGAATGCGAGCGCCTCGGCCGCCTGGTCACCGACCTGCTCTACTATTCGCGCGAACGCGCCGTCGACCGCAAACCCCTCGACCTGGTGTGGCTGGCCCGCACCACCATCGAGCTGTCCCAGCACGACGCCGAACGCGCCGGGGTAGACCTGCATTGGTCCGGCAACGGCCGCGCCATGGGCGACGCCGACCTGGCCCGGCAGGCCCTGCTGAACGTGCTGCGCAACGCCATGCAAGCCTGTGCCAAAGGCGGCAGCGTCGAACTGCAAGTCAGCGACGGCTGCATCGCCGTGACCGACTCCGGAAGCGGCGTTCCCGAGGCGATCCGCGCCAC
>JBBQTJ010000234.1:0-5601 GCA_038213315.1 Planctomycetota bacterium | reverse complement strand
AACGGAATGGAACATCGCGGGCCGGCTGCAAGGCTGGCAGGACAGCGCGCTGTCGGCCCAGGGACTGGCCCAGGCCATGCGCTTGGCCGAGTCCTTGGTCGGCCTGGACGCCGTGGCGTTGATCTGCAGCGATGCAGGGCGGGCACTGGCAACGGCGAACACCATCGGCCTGCGCCTGGGCCTGACGCCGCAGGCCGATCCCCGACTGCGGGAGATCTCTTTCGGCCACTGGGAAGGCCATATCAGTGCAGCCCTTCCGCCCGAGGTGCTCGTGGCCAAGGAAGGGATCATGGCCATGGACCCCACCTGCACCCAGGCCCTGCCCGGCGGTGAGTCGCCCGCCACCGTCTCGGCGCGGGCCTGGTCTTGCCTGGAGGAACTGGCCGACCGCCATGCGGGGGCGACGGTGCTGGTGGTCAGTCACGGCGGCGTCCTTGCCAGCGTGCTGCGCACCGTCCTCGGCATCCCCCCGGGCATGCCGCGGCGCTATCGCATAGGCAACACCGCCATCGTGCAACTCATCCACAGGCCCGGCGCCGCCTGGCTGGTGGACTTCGACGATCTTGATCCCCTGACTCCGGCGAGCTGGCCCGCCTGACAAAGCGGGAACTGACAACAACGTCGACTGCCAGCGGTTGCTGGCGTCGAAATCTTCCTTCAGCGCGGTTTATTCTTCCGCCAAAGAGAGCAGGTCCCGATGGCGGGTGAGGCCGTGCCTACTCTTATGACAGTGAAGCGATCTGAACCGCGCCGGACTGCCGGAGTATAGACATGGCCTGTTCTCTGATGGGGCCTTCCGGGATCTTAGCGGAAATCAGAATTCGGCCATCGCGGAGCTTATCCCGGTAGCGGCATCGCTCGCGGCGTGCCATGACTTTGGCGCTCACCAACCCAAGTACAGCGCCACCACAGGCCGCCACTAGCGGGAGCAGCAAACCGCTTAAGCTTCCCGTGTTCTCACTAGGCTCGCCCCCTGAGAAGAGCACCAGGGACAGGCCAAGCAGCCAGCCGAGGATTCCCAGACCAATTGCCCAGCCCACCGGACCGCTGAGCATACCTTTGGGTCCGCCCGGTGGCAAAACCTCGTCGTTGGGCGCAGCCCCCACGAATTCACGATCGAACACCTCGGGCTGGCTGACATTTGGCAAGCGGTAGGAGAGCGCGTCATGAGCAATGCCCGCTTCGTGCAACCTGCGGACGATGTCTTGCGCGTGAAACAGTGATCCCGCGACAAACTCAATATGTGTAAGCATCATAGCCTCTCTAATAAATTACCGGCGTGTCGTATAATGACATCACCAGCAAAGGAATAATGGGTTTCGGTCACGAATAGTATCAGCGGTAGCCATGCCAATGCATTGGACGAAGTGGTGAGCCAGAACACCCACTTCTACGTGCAGAATCAACGCAACCTGCCACGGCTCGACTGCTGATTGCAGGATTGAAAATGTACGAACGTTTCGCCCAGATGTGTGGTTCATGGGCGCTGTATTGGCTGATGCTGACGCGCGCAGGAATGAGCAGAGCAGCGCCAGTGAAATGATGCCGCCCAGCTACTGCAACGGCACGAAGTCTTAACCCGCCGCCGGCACCGTGAAGCGGAAGGTGGAGCCGCATCCCACCTGCGACTCAACCCAGATACGGCCGCCGCGCGCCTCAATCATGCGACGGCAGGTCGCCAGACCGAGACCGTTGCCGGTTTGGCCACCATTCCACGAGCGCAGGGTTGGAAGATGCGCGCGCAGACGTTATCGATCTTTCCCAAATAGGTTGCTCAGGGAACTGAGTCGACATCGACCGAAAGGCCGACAATGGTGGCCAGTTCAGCGAAGCGGCCCAAGCAACCTATTTGGAAAAGCTGGAAAGCGGGGATGCCGGCGACGTTGTGAGTGATGCTGATCTCGACGTACATTGCCTGGCGATGGGCGGCGATGGCGGTTCGTGGGGCCACGTTTTTGGGTTTGACGAGCGCATTGCCAATGAGATTCTGGACCACCTGAACGAACTGCACGTGAGTAAAGCGCAGCGACGGCACGGTCCCACACACGATCACGCCCTGGATGCGCTCCAGGTCGCTTGCGAGATTTACCACGGCTTTATCGAGGGCGAGGTCCAATTCGGCGATGCCATCACTGATGGGATGGGCGTCGTTGCGACTGTAGGTAAGAATCTTGCCGACTGAAGCATGCAAGCGTTGGCATGAACCATAGGCGATATCGAGCCAACGTAGTTGTTGGGGCTCAAGTCGTTTGGTGGACCGGCGGGCCGTGCGCATCAACTCCGTTGATCCGCACGGCGGTCAATCCGCCCATCCTGCATCTTATCTTATTGGGTGACCTCAAGTTCATTGGTCACGCCGCGGACGCCATCGCGTGACAATGCAAGCTGCGTGATATCGGCGCCTTCAGTGCCCGTGGCGACTGCGCCACGAAGCGTGACATGCCCATCGCGGGTGATGATCTTAACGTTCTTCGCCTGCATCGAGAAGCGGCTATCACCGACCAAAGCGCGGCGGACCCCAGCGGTAATGGCAATGTCCGACGAGCTCTCGGACTGGTCGACCGGGGTAAGCGCACCGGGATTGCGGTCGCGGATATTTACCCCGCTGTTATCGGCCGGGTACTTCGATGCCTCCAGGTTGCGGCGGGCGACCTCGGATTCCTCGGTTCCGCGGTCCACTCCTCCTGCAACTTGATCAACCGGAACGGTGCGAATCCGGTCCGGCTGGAGGGCGCGATCGCTGGGGACGGACATTGAGGTGTCCGACACGGGCCGATCCATGTGGCTGTAAGAACGCGGCTCAGGCGACTTCGCCTCGTCTTTCATGGTCCCTAACATCGGGGGCGTCTGCTGCTGTTCTGGCGCGGTCTTCGCCTGGGGTGCGCGGTTCGCGTGACCGTCATCCTGACAGGCCGTGGTAAGCAGGGTGACGCAGGCGAGGCCTGCAAACAAGGGAAGGTTGAATGAACGCATGGTGTATTCCTGAGACAGAGGTGACAAGGGTGGGGTACAACAGACTTGGCGGTACTGGCAATGACTGCATGGCCAGTAAGTCTGCGCCCCAGTGTTGTTATGGAGGAGCGAACGGAGTGCCAAACTACGAGAGTCACGCGCCAGAGGCACCGCTGTCGTGCAGTTGCAGTATTGGTGCTACTTGGACCTGACGCATTTTTAGGAAGCGTTGGTCAGCCAGGCACCTGGCGATGGCGCACGATGTTGTGACCGACACCACTGCGCAATGCAGCGGCGATTCCCGAATCGCACAACATCCACCCCTCTTTGGCGGTGAATCCCCTTTGGCACGGAATTCGTTAGTGGATCAAGCCAGCGACAACTGATCGTCCACGATCAGGGGCTTCGGTGCCAGTTCACTGACCCACGTCCTACTCTGACCTTCCGGCCATGTCCGCCGGAGGCGCCCTGGTCCAGTCTTCCCCCACGTTCACGCCCATCACCCAGGATCCTACATGACTCTCTCCTCATCGCATCTTCTTTCCGTGCCAACGCTGCTCCTCTGCGGCGCCCTGACCACGACCCTTTTCGCCGCTGATGAATCCATCCGCATTTCACCACAGATCATGGTCGGCACGGCTGGCGTGGAGATCGGTGTGGCCGGTGAATTCAGACTGGGGATGTGGGAACCAGTGAATATTCGCCCTGAAGTCTTCATCAATGACGATGCCGATGTCGGTGGCGGCGCTTCAGTTTTGTGGACCATCACCAATAGTTTTGATCTCCCCGCCCGGCACGGCTTGCAGGTCGGCCCGCGCGTGGTCTATCATAATTCGGACGAAGAAGGCTGGGAGCTGAGCGCCTTGGGCATGTGGAGCATCGCTTTGGACGATAGCAGGACCCGGCGCCACGAGATTGAAATTCTTGCCGCCCTCGGAGTGCTCCAAGACCGGGAGGGCGATACCCAGATGGTGCTCGCGGCCTCGGGCGGTGCAGCCTATTCGTATCGTTTCTGACGTTGTGCCAACCGGCGCCTTCCGGGCGTCGATCACGATAGGTGAACGCGGCAGCTGGTCAGGCGACCAGCTGCCGCGTTCACTTTACAGTAATATCTGCCTCGCCACCCTCTCCATGTCCCCAGCCAAACCACCTTTGCTTCACCAGCAGTTCGGAATGGTGAATCCACGTTCCGCCGTCACGATCACCAGCAGCAGCTACAACGGCTTCAACGCGGCACCTTCCAAAGATCGGCTGGGGAATTTTGAAGTACACCCGTGACGAGCGGCACCAGGTGTTGGTGGTAGATGACAATACGGATGACGCGGTGCTCCTTGGAGGAGTCCTTTGCCACTCTGGGCGGCAGGATCACGTGGGAGCACCTAGTATCCGGGACCGCGGCGCGCAGTCGCCTGCGCGGCAGGGAAATGGGCAACGCCCCTGCCTTGTCATCATGGACGATCTCCTACCGGATATGCACGGTTCGGACTTGGCCGACGTCATGGCCAGGGATCCGGTCTTTGGCTCGCCGCGTGTGGTATTGGTGTCCGGCCAGCCGCAAGCAGGGCGCACCGGCGCCTGGATGGACTGGCTGGCGAAACCCGCGACTTGGCAGGGATGGGTAGCTCCGGCCCTGGACCTGAGCAAGCGCTTCCTGCTGCCGGGCGTGTCGTCCCATTGATGCCCTGAGTGGGGAGGCACTGAAGTGTCTTCAGCGCAACACCGCGTCTCAGCGCTGCGCATCCGTGCATCTTCGATGGGGATTATCTGCAGTTTCAATGCAGGATGCAATCTGCTGGTTTTAAAAGAATGGATTAGTGACACTTATCCTTGGCACGAATCACGCTTTGCCGCCAGTGGTATCACCACCATCAACCCAGGATCTCTCATGAGCACTTCAGTCTTTGGCATCGTCACCAGCGAAGTCCACCTGCGTGACGCCATCACCCGACTCGACCAAGCCGGCTTCCGCCGCGAGGATCGCTCGGTCGTCCTTCCCGATAAGAATACCCCCCATCCCCTCGGCCACGAGAATTCCACTAAGGCGCCCGAAGGCGCGGTAACGGGCGGTCTGACCGGTGCCGGCGTCGGCGGCATCGTGGGTCTGCTGGCCGGACTGGGCGCGCTGGCCATCCCTGGCGTGGGTCCGCTCATCGCGGCAGGTCCGTTGCTGGCCCTGCTCAGCGGCGCGGCCGTTGGTGCTGCGGCCGGCAGCCTTACCGGTAGCCTGATCGGCATGGGCATTCCTGAATATGAGGCCAAGCGCTACGAAGGCCACCTGAAGGAAGGCAACATCCTGATCGCCGTCCATGCCGACAACGCCGAATGGGCGGCGAAGGCGCGCAAGCTGCTTTCCGACGCCGAAGTCATGGACATCTCCACTTCAACCGACACCGCGGCCGAGCGCGTCGACACCACTAAGAGTCGCATCGGAAACGATACCACGATCATGAGCGGCCGTGATTCCCGTAACCCTGGCCGCGAAGGTCGTTCGGCCGAAGCATCCGGTTCGGGCACCGACTACTCCCTCCACAGCTAAACAAAACCGCACTGGTCGACGCCCCCCGGGGGGGCGGCGGCGACCAGTCGCCAACCCCCCCGGCTGCAATAGCGGGGAATACAGAGTCAAGAAATAGTTACACCAATAACCAC
>JBBQTJ010000233.1:0-5613 GCA_038213315.1 Planctomycetota bacterium | reverse complement strand
ACTTCGGTGCTGCGCTTGTACTCGAGGTAGGCGTCGATCATGTCGTCGCTGAACACGTCGCCGGCGGTGAGCCAGCCGCGGTCGTCGGACATGGTGGTCAGGGCTTCTTCCAGGCTCTTGCAGGTGCCGGGGATCTGGGCCAGCTCTTCGGGCGGCAGGTCGTAGATGTTCTTGTCCATCGGCTTGCCCGGATCGATCTGGTTCTTCATGCCATCGATCATCGCCATGGTGATCGACGCCATCACCAAGTAGGGGCTGCCCGATGAGTCGGGGCAGCGGAATTCGAAGCGGCGGGCCTTGTCGCCCTGGACGTGCGGGATGCGGATCGAGGCGCTGCGGTTGCTGGCCGAGTAGGCCAGGTTCACCGGTGCTTCGTAGCCGGGCACCAGGCGGCGGTAGCTGTTCACGCTGGGGTTGGTGAAGGCCTGGATGGCCTTGCCGTGCTTGAGGATGCCGCCAATCGCCCACAGGGCGTTCTGCGACAGCTTGGTGTAGACCTCGCCGGCGAAGGTGTTCTTGCCGTCCTTCCAGACCGAGGTGTGGCAGTGCATGCCGCTGCCGTTGTCGAAGAACATCGGCTTGGGCATGAAGGTCGAGGTCTTGCCGTGCTGGAAGCAGGTGTTTTTGACCGCGTACTTGTACTTGTGGACCAGGTCGGCGGCGGTGATGGCGGTGCCGTACTTGATGCCGATTTCGCACTGGCCGGGGCTGGCGACCTCATGGTGATGGAGATCGATCTCCATGCCCATGGTCATCATGTTGGTGGTGATCTCGCTGCGCAGATCCATCAGGCGATCGGCGGGGCTGGCGGGGAAGTAGCCCATCTTGTGGCGGATGGTCTGACCCATCGGGTTGGTCTCGCTGCCGCTGTTCCAGGGCGCCTCTTCGCTGTCGAGGTGGTAGTACGCGCCGCGGGGCTCGCTGGCGAAGCGGATGGCGTCGAAGATGAAGAACTCGGGCTCGGGGCCGAAGAAGATGGTATCGCCGAAGCCGGTCTTCTTCAGGTATTCCTGCGCCTTCCAGGCGATACCGCGGGCATCACGGCCATAGCGCTGGCCGGTGCGGGGGTCATAGATGTCGCCAAAGAAGCAGAGGGTGGGCTGTTCGCGGAAGGGATCGATGAACGCCGAATCGGGATCCGGCTTGATGTTCATGTCCGACTTCTCGATCCCCTGCCAGCCGCGGATCGACGAACCGTCGAAGGGCAGACCCTCGACGAACAGTTCGGCATTCAGGCGGTGCGCGGTGATGGTGAAGTGCTGCAAGGTGCCGAACAGGTCACCGAACATGATATCGATGTACTTGGCGCCGTGGTCCTTGGCGAGCTGCAGGGCTTGGTCAACACTCATGGAGACTCCGGAGGGGAGGAGGAAATGGGGGTTACCCGGGGGGATGGGGAAGCTAGGGGATGACGGCGGCCGGTGAACAATCAGTTTTTGCGCGGTGTGTCACACCCAAAATGGACGACCGATCCGGCCCACGGGCACCGGATCGGCTTGCCATCTGAACGCAACTCAGATCGCTTCGGAACCGCGTTCACCCGTACGGATGCGGATGCAGTCTTCGAGCGGCATGATGAAGATCTTGCCGTCGCCGACCTTGCCTTCTTCGCCCGTGCGGCCGGCCTTGATGATGGCCTGCACGGTGGGTTCGGCGAACTCGTTGTTCACGGCGATCTGGATCTTGACCTTCCGCAGCAGGTTCACGGTGTATTCGTGGCCGCGGTAGATCTCGGTATGGCCCTTTTGGCGGCCGAAGCCCTGCACGTCGCTGATGGTCATGCGGACCACTTCGATCTCGTTGAGGGCTTCTTTGACGGCTTCCAGCTTGGAGGGCTGGATGATGGCCTCGATCATCTTCATGGGGATGTCCTTGCGGGGGTATGGTTAGGTGCGTGATTAAAGAAAGATTGGCGGGCAGACAACCTAGCGCTCGTTCAGCCGGGGCCAGGGGGCCCCGGCCGAACGGGAGCATCAGGCGTTGTAGCCTTCTTCGCCGTGCTGACTGAGATCCAGGCCAGCGGACTCGTCGTCCTTGCTGGGCCGCAGACCGACCGTGACCTTGGCCACCACCAGGGCGATGCTGGCGACCACCGCCGACAGCACGACGGTGACTAGGATGGCCTTGATCTGATTGAACACCACTGGATGGGTGTGGTTGACCAAGGCGTCGTACAAGCCCGGGTTCAGGGCGGGGATGTTGGGGTTCACGTCCACGCTGAAGAACAGGCCAGTGGCGATGGCGCCCCACATCCCACCGATGCCGTGGATGCCGAAGGCATCCAAAGCGTCGTCATAGCCCAGCGCGCGCTTCAGGTAGCTGACCGCGGTGAAGCACAGGAAGCCGGCGAGCAGGCCGATGACCAGGGCTGAACCGGGCTCGACAAAGCCGCAGGCGGGAGTGATGGCCACCAAGCCGGCAACCGCACCCGAGATCGCACCCAGCACGGTGGGCTTGCCGCGGATCAGCCATTCAGCCAGGGGCCAGGTCAAGGCCGCACCAGCGGTGGCGATCATGGTGTTGCCGAAGGCCAGGGCCGCGAGGCCGCTAGCGCCCAGGGCTGAACCGGCATTGAAGCCGAACCAGCCAACCCACAGCAGGGCCGCGCCGACCACACTTAGTACCAGCGAATGGGGCATCATCGGCGATTCCGGGTAGCCCTTGCGCTTGCCCAGGAAGATCGCGCACATCAGCGCCGCGACACCCGACGAGATGTGCACCACCGTGCCGCCGGCGAAGTCGAAGGCCGCCCAGTCAGTGGCACCGAAGCCCCAGTTGAAGAGGCCGCCCTTGCCCCACACCATGTGCGCCAGGGGCAGGTAGCAGAAGACCAGCCAGATCACGGTGAAGATCAGCATGGCGCTGAACTTCATGCGTTCGGCGTAGGCGCCGCTGATCAGGGCCGGGGTGATGATGGCGAACATCAGCTGGAACATGCAGAAGACCCCGAAGCTGATGGTGGGGGCATAGTCCAGATTGATCGGGAAGCGGTTGGCGTGTTCAGTCAGGGCGGGATTGAAGAAGACGTCCTTGAGCATGATGAACTCATCCAAGCCGCCCCAGAACAGACCGCCCGTGCCACCGAAGGCGATGGCGAAGCCGAAGACCACCCAGATCACCGTCACCACCGCCGCCAGCGAGAAGCTGTGCATCATGGTGGAGAGGACGTTCTTCCGGCGCACCAAGCCACCATAGAAGAGGGCCAGGCCGGGGATGGTCATCAGCAGCACCAGCAGGCAGCTGGTCATCATCCAGGCGTTGTCGCCATTGTTGATCGTGGTCGCGGCAGGATCGAGTTTCCCGTCCGCGTCGAGGGGCCCGGCATAGGTGCCGAACCAGGCCAGGCCGGCGGCCTTCTTGGCCTCGGCACTGCCAGTGGGGGCGCTGAGGACCGGGGCCGCATCTACGGCCGGGGCAGCTTCAGCGGCCACGGTGGCAATGGCGGCGGCAACCGGGTCCTCGGCCTGGAGGGCCGGGCACCAGGCCAGGGCGAGCGCCGCCAGGGCGGAGAGGAGGAATCGCTTCATAGGGATGGGTTCCTGGAAAGAGGACGCGGTGATGGCTGAGAGCCTGGCCAAAGGCCAGACGACAGGGAAACCCTGAGGCACATTTGGGACCGAGCCGGAGCGCACTGGTGTAGCAGACGTTTCCTTTCTTCATAAGTCCTTGATAGAACAAGTTTGAAATGTTTATAATCACCCACAGGGCCTGTGCTCGGAAGGTGAGCACATTGGTCAGTGTCTGCTCATTTTTCGAGCATGTGCCTAGCGGTTGCTGCCCCATCAGCGCCGTCGCTCGCTTCATTCCGCCCGTGGCTGGGACCCGCCGGCATCCCGTTGGGCTGTCCCCAACCCTGATCCGCGACAGGACTTTCCGCCTCACACACGCATCGCGATCCGCTTCCGCGCTGCATTGAGGGGGGAGGTCGTCCTCCCTACCGTTCGGCCTTCGCTCGCTCCCGAGCTCCTAGAGCACACAGGATCCCTATGGAAACGGCCTATCGCGGTACCCCCACTTGGCTGGTCGCCATGTTGGTGGTCTTTGGAGCGGCATCAGCCGCCACCTTTGGTCTGTTCCTCGCCAAGCACGCCGAAAACCGTGCTCTGGAAGAGCAGTCCAGCTTTCTGAATACAGAGATCCCCCGGGTACGCAGCCAGGCCCAGACCCTGGCCGACTCGTTGCTGCCACTGGCCGACCAGATTCGCCAGCGCCGTGAACGGCTGAATGATGCCAGCGACGGCATGATCGTTACCGAAAAGACCGCTCTGGCCGATGCCGAGAAGCTGGTCATCGATAACCAAGGCGCCGTGATCCGGGCCAATGAATCCTACCAAAAGTACCTTGAGGCCACTCAGGGCCGCGACGGCGCCGGTGGCCTGTTCAAGGACCTGCGCGACCGCCGCGCCGAGCTGGCAGCCGCCGAAGAGCACAGTTTCACCGTCGAGCGCGAACAGGACACCAAACGCATCGTCCAGCGCGAGAAGGTCGAGAAGCAGCAGCAGGACATCGAAGGGATCAAGAAAAAGAACCGCGGTGAGACCGTGGTGCTGGACAGCCGCGTCGGCGAGCTTGAAGACCGCGTCCGCCGGCTGACCTCGCAGCTTGATGAAAGCCAGCGCAACTACACCAGCGATGGCGTGATCCTGGCCAGCCAGGCCCGCGACGGCTTCGTGGTGATCGACCGCGGCCACCAGCAAAACCTGCGTCAGGGCACACGCTTTGCCGTCTATAACCAGCGCGGCGGCAAGGTCGTGGTCAAGGGCGAGATCCAGGTCATCAAGGTCGAAGACACCATCGCCACCGCCCGCGTGGTCAGCGAGAACGATCTCAATGACCCCCTGTTGGAAGGCGACCACCTGCACAACCCCGTCTATGACCCGGCCAAGGTCATCCATTTCGCCATCGCCGGCGACTTCACCGAGTTTTCGAAGGATGAACTGGCCCGCTTCGTCACCGAAAGCGGTGGCGTGGTCGACAAGGCCTTATCCACCAGCACCGACTTCCTGGTCGCCGGCGCGCACGCCGATGCCGCCGCCGAACAGGCGGGCAAGCTGGGCATGGTGGTCCTCTCCGAAACCCAGTTGATCGAGTTCGTCCGTCCGGGCGCGCGCTTCACCAGCGCCCGGGCCTTCCGCTACATGGACGAGGCCGCCAAGGCCAAGCGCGCCTTCGCCCTGAAAGGCCGCTTCACCCTGGCCGACGAGGCCCTGGTGCGCGACTACCTGCAACGCCAAGGTGGCACGGTGCAAAGCTCGATCGAACCCGGCCTAGCTGCCGTGATCGTCGGCGAAGGCGCCGAGGATGACATGGTCAAAGCCCGTGAACTGGGCGTACCAGTCATCGATCAGCTCAATTTCAGCCACCTGTCCGTCGCTCGCGACGTGCAGAACCAGAAGAAGTGAACGAGGGCCCACACCATGGCGCGCAGCAGCACCAATCCCCTGGCCTACTCGGCCCTCTTCGTTCTGATCATCTTCACGGTGGCTTTCACCGTGCTGTTCCTGATCAAGTCCGGCGCCGTTACACGCCAATATGAGGGGGACCCCGACGAGAAAAGTTTCAAGACCATCACCAAGCTGCGCGGCGACTACACCGACGAGGTGAACAAGCTGA
>JBBQTJ010000232.1:0-5620 GCA_038213315.1 Planctomycetota bacterium | reverse complement strand
GAGCCAGGTCAGCGACCGCACCAGGATCGCCAGACCCAGGCCGATCAGGCCCATGGCGATCGGCTGGGCCCCGGACCAACGTCTGGTCGGGCCGGCGCGCAGCACGGCATGTCCCGCCAGGGTCAGCAGCACCAGCGCAGCGATGGCCAGAGTGTCGGGAGTCATGCCAGGGTAAGCCTACTCCGGAAATGACCCCAGCGGCACCTGGACCCCGCTGGCCGGGACGACCCAGCTCATCCTTGCCCACGCCAATCCCGTACCATGGTTCGTAGCCATGGATGCGCGGACATTTTTACGAGAGTTGCGGAGCGAAGTCGCCGGCCATGCCGGAGTTGGGCACAGCCTGCTGGGCCGCATGGCCATGGATCCCAAGGCGCGGGAGGACTTCCGCATTTTTTCCGGTCAGCACTACCCCCTGGTGGGCACCTTCACCCGCTACCTCGAATTGCTGCTGCTGAGCGCCCCGTCGAGCCAGGCCAAGGTCTGGCTCGCCAAGGTCCTGGTGGACGAGTATGGCGACCGCAGCGAGGGCGAGGACCATGCCTCCCACTACCGCATCTTCATGCGCGCCGCCGGCTGGACCGATGCCGGGATGGACCGCATCCCGTTGCACCCGGCCTCCACCGGTTTCATCGCCGAGCACCTGCGACTGTGTACTGAAGAGCCTTTCCTGGTCGGCCTGGGCGCGGTGGGGCCGGGGCATGAGTGGGCCATCCCGACGATGTTCAACGAAGTGCTCAAGGGCCTGCGCAATGCCGGCTTCCGCGAAGATGAGATCGGCTACTTCACCCTGCACGTGGAGCAGGACGTGGACCACGGCCGGTGGCTGGAAGAAGCGCTGGAGCGCTATGCCGACACCGACGAGGCCCAGCAGCAGATCCGCCGCGGCTGCCTGGCCAGCTTGGCCGCACGCGAGCGCCTGTGGTGGGGCATCGCCGACAAGATCAACGCCGCCCGCATGCGCGCCCGCCTGCCGGGCATCGCCAGCGCCACCGCCGGTAGCGAAGCGAACGAACTGACCCTAGCTGAATTCCGTGCCGGAATCCATTTCCACACCGATGTCCCCGCCATTGCCCGTACCTGATCCGGTCCCGGCCCCGTCGCTGCGCCGCGCCACCGCCAAGGCGCGATGGCGGCGTTGGTGGCATATCCTGGCCAAGGCCTGGCGCGGGGCGGTGCATCTTGAGGACACGCCCCACCGCATCGCGCTGGGCAGTGCCTGCGGGTTGGCCTGCACCTACTTGCCGATCCTGGGACAGATGCTGGTAGGCATGACCATCGCCCGGTTGCTGCGCGCCAATGTCTTTGCCAGCCTGCCCTGGACCTGGATCACCAATCCGTTCACCACCGTGCCGATCTGGTATGGCTGCTACCGTCTCGGCCTGTGGATCACGCCCGGAAGGTGGGCCGACGTCTCGTTCGAGCGTCTGCGCGCGCTGATCGACCAGGCCAGCAGCAAAGGCTGGCGGGACGGCATCGGCTCCATCTATACGGTACTGCGCGATGTCTACGTGCCCATGTTCGCCGGTGCGGTGGTGTTGGGGGGGATCAGCGCGCTGATCGGCTACGTGTTGATCCGGTCGATGGTGGTGCGCCTGCAGGCCCGCCGCGAACGCCGCCGCACCAGCTGGCGTGCGGGGATGCCGACCTCGCGCGGCGCGTAGACGCTGGTTTCAGTGCCCGGCCTCGGCGGCCTCGACCTCGTCCAGGGTTTCGATTTTCGGATGCACACCCGCGGGCCAAGTGACGCCGGCGGCCGGGCGCAGACCGAGATAAACGGTGGTCATGCCAGGGCGGACCGCCAAGCGGTTGGCGGCGCGCAGGCGGTCGGGGCTGTCGCCCCACGAACCGCCGCGGGCGACACGGTCATCGGTCTCGCGGCCAATTGGATCGACGACATTGGCGGGGCTGTAGCTGCCGTAGCGGTCCTGGCACCATTCCCACACATTGCCGTGCAGATCGAAGAGGCCGAGAGGATTGGGGAAGCGGCGCTTCACATCGCGGGTGCCGTCGCCGGCGGTGGCGCGGTACCAGGCGACGGTGGCAAGTTGATCGCTGGGCACCGGACCAGCGTAGCCCAGCCAGGGTCCGGCGCTGCCGGCCTTGCAGGCGTATTCCCATTCAGCTTCGCTGGGCAGGCGGGCGTTCAGGTCGGGGGTGCGTTCGCTGAGCGTCCGGCAGCAGGCCACCGCGTCGTCCCACGAGATGCGCTCCACCGGCCGCTCGTCGCCACGGAAGCGGCTGGGAGCGGTGCCCATGATCTGGACCCAGGCGGTTTGGGGCAGCTCGCTGTCGGCCAGCCAGAAGGCACGCGACAGGGTGATGGTGACAAGCTGCTCGTCCGCGTCGCGGCCGGCTTCGGCCTCGGTCGAGCCCATCTGGAAGGTGCCGGGCGGCACATAACGGAACCGCACCGCCACGTCGCCGGTCATTTTCAAGTCGGCCCACAGGCCGTACTGGTCACGGCCGAAACCGTCCGGCGCGGCCCAGGCCGGACGCGGCGGGCCTTGCAGTACGGTGATGCGCCAGCGCCAGGAGCGCACATCTGCGTCGCGTCGGCCGATCAAGGCGGTCAGCTCCTTCACGGCGGCGGCGGCGCCATCCGGTAGCAGGTAGGCCTGATCCAAGCCGGCGAGCTGGGTGCGCAGGGCGACCACGCGACGGACCTTGGTCTGCCATTGCTGGGCCTGGGGTTCATCACCGATCAGTGCCACCAAGGCGTCCGCATCGGCACTGGCGGTGGCTGGCAGGGGACCGGCTGGGCTGACCGGGGCCAGGCGGGTGCGCAGGGCCTGCACGGTGGCAACCTTGTCGCGCCAGCGCAGCAGATCGGCGCTTTCCCCGACGATGCCCGCATAGGCGGTCAGCGCGGCGTCGACTCCATCGGGCAATGGCACCGCTTGGTCGAGGCGTTCCAGCACCATGCGCAGTCGGTTGAATTCGCTGGCGGCAAGCAGCCAGCGCTTGGCATCCGGGTCGTCGCTGCCGGCGAGCTTGGCGAAGCGGTTGATGCGCACGGCGGTGTCGCTGGTGATGCGTCCACCGGCGCCCACGTTGGCGGTAAGCCAGGCGCGCTCTTCCTTCATCCAGGTCGCGGCCAGGTCCTGTCGACGGGCCACCAGACGGCGTTCTTGTTCGGTGATGTCCTCGGCGCTGGCCAGGCTGGTGTCGGCGGCGGCCAGGCGGGTCGCCTGGTCCGTGCTCAGCTCGGCGGCCGCCAGGGCGGCGGTGACCGTGGCGTGATGCTCGGCCAGGGCGGCGCGGCGGGCCTCCAACCGACGGGTCCAGTCCTGCACATAGGGATCCTTGTCACCCACCAAGGGCGAAAGGTCGGCCAGGACGCCGGCGGCGCGGTCGAGCTGCGCCCGGGTCAGGGTGTCGGCCTGGGCCAGCACGCCCGCTTGGTCGCGCAGGGCTTTGACGCGCGCGGCCGACGTGTCGAGTTTGGCCTGCCAGCGCTTGAGCGCGAGGTCGTTGGCGGCGACGCGGCGGGCATAGTCCGCCAGGGGCTCGTGCAGACGTTCCTGCTGTTCGCTGCTGGCGATGGAGGTCTGATCCAGTTCGGCCAAGTGGGTGCGCAGTTCGGTCAGCACCTGGGTCTGGGCCGCCAGGGCGACTTCCCAGCGCTTGGCGTCCAGGTCGTCGGCCCCCGCCAAGCGACGCAAATCCGTCAGCACCGCCGTCAAGTGGGCCAGGGTTGCCTCATCCACCACTGCCTTGTCGGCGTCCAGGGCGGCGAGCGCGCTGCGATCATCGGCCAGGCGCTGACGCCCGGCATCGAGCTTCGTCCCCCAGGCCTTCACCTGGCCATCGTCGGTGCCGGCCAGCACGGCCAGTTCGTCCCAGGCGGGCTGCAAGCGTTCGCGCAGGGCGACCGTGGCCACCTCGGCCGCATCAAGATCGGCCATGGCGCCCCGCAGGGTGGTGATGCGCGCATCGGTTTCGGTCAGGCGCGCCTGCCAGCGGCGAACCTCGTCAGCCTGGTCGCCGACCAAACCGCGATACGCGGTGAGCTCGCCAGTGGCGGCAGCGCGGCTGGCGGAGGCCGGCAGGTCCGCACGATCGAGCACCGCCAAGGTGGTCGCCAGCTCGCGGTGGCGCTCTAGCTTGACGCTCCAGGTGACGACGTCCGGATCATCGGCGCCAACCAGGCCGGTGAGCGTGCCCAGGTGGTCGCTGGCGCCTGCCGGAATGGGCGCGGCCTGGTTGAGCGGGGCCAGGTAGTCTTTCTCGGCGGTGATGGCGTTAAGCCGGTCGGTGCGGCGGGCCTCGCCGGTGGAGATCCACCAGTAGCCGTAGCCGGCGGCGGCCAGCAGCACCGCGGCGCCGCTCAGCAGCGGCCACCAGCGGCGGCGACGCACGCCAAGATAGCGGACCATCGCCGCTTCCGCACCAGTGCCGAACTTGCCTTGGAAAAGCGCGGTGAGGGACTGGTCGCCTTCGCGGATGCGGGTCAGGTCCGTGACCAGCTCGCTCGCGTCCTGGTAACGATTGGCCGGATCCTTCTGCAAACATTTCATCACCACCGCGCTGTAGGACTGCGGCAGGGTGGTCAGGACCTCGTGCGGCGGTTTGGGCTCGGCGTAATTGTGCTGATAAATGAGCGCGTTCGGCGTGGTGCCGTCGAAAGGCTTTTGGAGGGTCAGCAGTTCGTAGAAGACCACGCCCAGCGAGTAGAGATCGGCGCGGGGATCGACCACATCGCCCCGGCCCTGCTCGGGCGAGCAGTAGGCGGGCGTGCCGACCGTGGTGCCGGTGAGGGTCAGCTGATGTTCGCCGGCGACCTTGCTGATACCGAAGTCGGCGATCTTGACGACGCCTTTCTTGGTCAGCATCAAGTTGCCTGGCTTGATATCGCGATGCACCACGCCGTGTTTGCTGGCCTCGGCCAGGCCGCGGGCAGCCTGGATGACGTAGTCGGCGGCAGTCTCGATCGCAAGATGCTCTTTGCGGTCCTGATGCTCGTACAGCACGCCGGCCAGATCGGTGCCTTCGACGAACTCCATGGCGAAGTAGATCAGCTCTTCCTGGGCGCCGGCGGCGTAGACCTGGACCACATGCGGGCTTTGCACCAGCGAGGCGGTGCGTGCCTCGGCTTCGAAGCGGGCACGCAGGCCCAGATCGTTGGCCAGATTCGGGGGCAGCACCTTCACCGCCGAGCGGCGCTTCAGGCTGACCTGTCGAGCCCGGTAGACGATGCCCATGCCACCTTCACCGAGGATGCCGCCGATCTGGAAGTCGCCGATCTGCTGGCCGGTAAGCGGGCCTTGGCGACCCGTCAGGTGCCAGCCGTCGTCCAAGGTCGGATTGGTGGGCCGCGTGCCGGTGGCTTTTTTCTTGGCGCCGGTGGTATCGTGGTCGCCGGTCTTGGCTGGCGAGCCGGACAGGCCGATGACGGTGCCTTCAGTGCCGGCCCAGCCGTCCGCGGTGGAATCGTCGCGAGCGGTGGCTGCGCTCCGTAGCGGGGCCGGTCCGACCAGGGTGGCTTCGGCGCCGCGCCAAGCCTCGGCGGATTCGACGGGCAGAGGACGCATCGGGCCAACCACCGTGACCTCTGCCCCAGCCCAGGTCTCGGTGGTCGCGGTTACCGGCTGCGGATCCTTGGACGCCGGACCGACCA